>JBDQOS010000168.1:0-5646 GCA_040261075.1 Flavobacteriales bacterium | reverse complement strand
GTCCACCACGTCGTTGTCGTAGAAATACAGCCCTGGAACCGCGAAGTTGGACTTGGGTTGGGCGGGCTTTTCTTCGATGCTCAAGACTTTGCCGTCGTCGTCAAAATCCACCACGCCGTAACGCTCGGGATCGCTGACGTAGTAAGCGAAGACGATGGCGCCGTCTGGGTCGGTGTGGGCGCGAAGGGTTCGGCCAAAGCTCTTTCCATAGAAAATGTTGTCGCCCAGCACCAAGGCGACCTTGTCGTCCCCGATGAATTCTTTGCCAAGCACGAACGCTTGGGCGAGCCCGTTGGGCACTTCCTGAACGGTGTAGGTGAACGAGCAACCTAGGTCGGAGCCGTCGCCAAGCAAGCGCTGAAACGACGCCGAATCCTCCGGAGTTGTAATGATGAGGATGTCCCGAATGCCCGCAATCATGAGCGTCGACAGCGGGTGGTAAATCATCGGCTTGTCGTAGATCGGCATCAATTGCTTGCTCACCGCCTTGGTCAAAGGCCAAAGCCGGGTGCCGCTCCCTCCCGCAAGAACAATTCCTTTCATGGGTGGAAGATACACACGACTACCAGGTCAACTCCGGTTGCGGAGGTCTTCGTGCTGCTCCTGCCCCCTGCCCGGGCTCGTGCCCACTTGGACTTGGAGCTCGTCGAGTGCCACGTCGTCCTCTTCGTCGAGCAAATCGATGAACGGCTCGCTGAACGTTCGGGTCGTCACGAACTGTGCGAAGCTCATCAGAAGCGAAGGCAACAACATCAAGTTGGTGAACATGGCCACGAGGAGCGTGACCGAGACGAGGACACCAAGCGAGCGCGTGCCGTCGAATTCACTCATGGCAAACATCAAGAACCCAAAGAAGAGCACAATCGACGTGTACATCATGCTCACCCCCGTTTCGCGGACCGCGGCCAGCACCGCGGCGCGGATGTTCCATCCGTTGGTTCGGAGTTCTTGGCGGTATTTGGCCAAAAAGTGAATCGTGTCGTCCACCGAAATCCCAAACGCCACCGAGAACACCAAGATGGTCGAAGGCTTGATCGGAATGCCCGTCCACCCCATGATTCCCGCGGTGAACAGCAGCGGGAGCAAGTTGGGGATCAGGGCGATGCCCACCATGCGCGCGCTTTTAAACAGCAGGGCCATGACGAGGGCAATCACGAGGATGGCAAGCGTCATGGAAATGGCGAGGTTCTTTACCAAGTAGTTGGTGCCTTCGAGGAAGACGATGCTCGTGCCCGTGATGGTCAGGTCGAAGCGCTCCGGAGGGAAGATGCTGTCAATCCGCGGGCGCAACGACGCCATAAGCTCCTCCATCTCGAGGGTGCCGACGTCGGCCATGTTGGCGGAAACGCGGGTCACGGTTCGCGAGGAATCGACGAAGTTGGACGTCACGGCATTCGCGTCGTCGATGTCCGATGCCGCGTTTTCGCTGCCCCTGAAGTACGGGCCCATGAAGGAGCGCTCCTGACGGGTCGGGAGGCGGTACCGTTCCGGGTCGCCGCCGTAAAACGCCTGCACCCCAAACTTCACCGCGTCCACGGCGCTCAAACTCCGCGAAAACTCCGGGTATTCCCGAAGCAGATTCTGGAACTTCTCGATGCGATTGAGGTTGGCGGGGCTGAGGATTTGGCCAGGCTTTTGGCCGTCGATGAGCACCTCAAAGGGCATCACCCCACGGAAGCGCGACTCCAGCCAATCGAGGTCCACCAGCACGCGGTCTTCCTCGGGCAGGTCGTCCACAATGTTGCCCGTGGTGACCATCTTCGTCATGCCCCACGCGCTCAACACCGCCACGGCGAGAGCTGCGAGGTAGACGCGGTTTCGGCGCGTTTGAACGGTGCGCACAAACGTCCCCACCACCGTGTCCACCCAGACGCGGTCGAGGTGGGTCAGGTGGCGTTCGTGGGGCTCCGGCAACCACGTGAACAGGGCCGGAATCAAGATGATGCTGATGCCAAACGCCACCATGATGTTCAGCGACGACACCACCCCAAACTCCACCAGCACGGGGCTGTGTGTGAAGATGAACGTGGCAAACCCGAGCGCAGTCGTCGCGTTGGTCAAGAGCGTCGCGTTCCCCACCTTGGTCACCATGCGCTGAAGCGCAAGCATCTTGTTGCCATGCCTCTTGAATTCCGCTTGGTATTTGTTGACCAAATAGATGCAATTGGGAACCCCGATGACAATCATCAGCGGAGGGATGAGCGACATGAGCAGCGTCAGGCGGTAGTCCAAAAGGGACATCGTCCCCAACGACCACACTACCCCCACCGCCACCACGGTCAGGCACACCCCGACGACCGCGAGGTTTCTGAAAAACAGGAACAGCAGCAGCGCGGTCACGGCGATGGCCGCTCCGATGAAGTACCCCAGCTCCCCTTTCACCTTGTTGGTGATGGAAATCCGAATGAAGGGCAAGCCGCTGAGGTGCGTTTCGATGCCCGTGCTCTTGGCCCAGCGGTCCGACACCTCGATGATGTCTTCGACGATGTGCCCGCGCTTGGCGGAGTTCAGCATGTCGTGGTTGAACACCACCATCATCAACGTCGCCTCGTTGTCGGGGTTGTAAAGCAACCCGTCGTAGAAAGGCAGCGACCGCACCTCGTCGACGATTTCGTTGGCGCGCTCGTCGGTCAGGGGCGGCGCGTTGGGGAGGCGGTTCACCACGTCGGGAGCCACGGCCTGCAACAGGAACTGGCGATCCGTCGGATGCTTGACGACCTCGAACGCGTTGGTGATGGCAAAGACCGAGTCGATGATGACCGTAGGTTTGCCGTCCACCGTGACCCTCAGGGCGCGAATCTCCTCGGCGAGTTCATGCCACGCTTGCAAACCCTCGGCCGTCCGAAGCCGCGGGTCCTCCACCCCAATGACCAAGACGTTTCCCTCCGCGCCAAACGACTCGAGGAACCGTGCGTGCGCCAATTCCGACGGATCGTCCTCGGGCAAGATGCCGCCGTACTTGTACTGCATCTTGAGGTCGGGAATTTGGAGCCCCATGAACACGGTGACCGCAAACAGGGCCACCACCGTAGGAAGGCGGTGCCGAATCAAGTAGGATGCAATGCGAAGCCACATGGAGAGGTGCAAAGAAACAACAAGCAGGGGCGCAGACCCCAAAGGCCGAACTACCTTTGTGCCCATGGAAAACTACGACGTCGTCGTCATCGGAAGTGGCCCAGGGGGCTACGTGGCGGCCATCCGCGCGGCGCAACTCGGATTGCGCACGGCTCTGGTGGAGAAATATTCCACGCTCGGAGGCACGTGTTTGAACGTGGGATGCATCCCGTCCAAAGCGCTCTTGGACAGCTCGGAGCACTACCATCAAGCCAAGGAGCAATTCTCTGCCCACGGCATTGAAGTGGGTTCCCTCGGCATCGATTTTCCCCAAATGATCGCCCGCAAAGGCGAAGTGGTGTCCCAAACCACGGAGGGCATCAACTTCCTCATGAAGAAGAACAACATCGACGTCCATCAGGGGGTCGGTTCGTTCGTGGACGCCCACACGGTCGCCGTCACTCCTGCCAAGGGGAAGGCGACCAACCTCGGTGCCAAGCACGTCATCGTCGCCACGGGTTCCAAGCCCAGCACGTTGCCGTTCATTGAAGTCGACAAGAAGCGCGTCATCACCAGCACCGAAGCGCTGAGCTTGCCCAAGCTGCCCAAATCGATGATCGTCATCGGGGGCGGCGTCATCGGACTCGAACTCGGCTCGGTCTACGCCCGCCTTGGCACGGAGGTGAACGTGGTGGAATACGCCGACAGCATCATTCCGACCATGGACCGCGCGATGGGCAAGGAACTCATGCGCTCCATGAAAAAGCTCGGGGTGAAATTCCACCTCAAGCACGGTGTGAAAGAGGTCACCGCCACGGGACGCAGCGTCACGGTCAAGGCCGACTCGGCCAAAGGCGATGAAGTGACCTTCAAGGCCGAGTACTGCCTCGTCAGCGTGGGCCGTCGTCCGTACACGGACGGGCTCAACCTCGAAGCGGCCGGACTCAGCACGGACGAGCGCGGTCGCATCGACGTCGACGCGCACATGCGCACCAAGGTGCCGCACATCTACGCCATTGGCGACGTGGTCCGCGGCGCGATGCTCGCGCACAAGGCTGAGGAAGAAGGCGTGTTTGCCGCCGAAACCATCGCCGGACAGCACCCTCACATCGATTACAACCTGATCCCCAACGTCGTGTACACCTGGCCGGAAGTGGCCGGGGTCGGCGCGACCGAGGAGCAGTTGAAGGCGGACGGGGTGCCGTACAAGAGCGGGAGCTTCCCGTTCAAGGCGAGCGGTCGCGCCCGCGCGAGCATGGACACCGACGGACTCGTGAAGGTGTTGGCACACGCGGAGACGGACGAGGTTCTGGGCGTGCACATGTGCGGCCCTCGCGCGGCCGACATGATTGCCGAGGCGGTTGTGGCCATGGAATTCCGAGCCAGCGCCGAGGACATCGCACGGATGAGCCACGCGCACCCGACGTTCACCGAGGCGATCAAGGAGGCGGCCCTGGCCGCGACCGACGATCGCGCGCTGCACATTTGAGCCGCTCGGTTGTTGTGAACCCCATGAGCCAGCCGTTGAAGACCTGCATCCTGCTTGTGAACTTGGGCACACCCGACGCCCCGACCGCGGGTGCCGTGGGACGCTACTTGCGTGAATTCTTGGGCGACGGCCGGGTGATTGACATCCCGTGGTTGCCCAGAAAAATCCTCGTGAACGGAATCATCGCGCCCATCCGAAGGTTCCGCAGCGCCCGGGAATACAAGAAGGTGTGGACCGACGAAGGGTCGCCCCTGTTGCTTTACGGAGAAGCGTTGCAACGGGATTTGCAGGCGCGGCTCAGCACCGACGAAGCGCAGAAGGCGTTCGGTGGCGAGGTCGTCGTGGAACTGGCGATGCGCTACCAAAACCCCTCCATGGACCGCGTGATGGCACGGATGGAGAAGGCCCGCTACGACCGCATTTGCATTTTGCCTCTGTACGCCCAATACGCCTCAGCGACGACGGGTTCGACCCTCGAGAAGGCGTTCAAGATTCTGAGCAAGTGGTACGTGATCCCTGAGGTGGTGGCGGTGAGCCAGTACTGGGATTTTGAGGGGTACTTGAAGGGGTTTGTGGAGCAGGCTGCGGCCTTTGATTTGGCCTCCTACGACCACATTTTGTTCAGCTACCACGGGCTTCCGGAGCGGCAGGTGGACAAGATCTACGAAGACCAAAAGTGCGCCAACCACAGCTGCGAGGACGAGATCAACGACGAGAACCGGCAGTGCTACAAGGCGACGTGTTACGCGACGAGACGGGCCCTCGCCAACCGCTTGGGACTGACGGAGGATCGCTACACGGTATGCTTCCAGAGCCGTTTGGACAGCAAGTGGCTGCGTCCCTTCAGCGACGAGGTGATCGTCGAACGGGGCGAGGCGGGCGACAAGAAACTTCTCGTGTTCAGCCCGGCGTTTGTGGCCGATTGCCTCGAAACCCTCATTGAGATTGGCGAAGAATACCAAGAGGTGTTCGAAGAGCACGGCGGCGAAAAAGTGGAGCTCGTCCCAAGCTTGAATGCCCACCCCGCATGGGTGGAAGGTCTTGAGGACCTCGTTCGCCAGCGCATGGGCGTCGCGGCCCGTTCGCATGGCGCAGCGGTTGCC
>JBDQOS010000167.1:0-2986 GCA_040261075.1 Flavobacteriales bacterium | reverse complement strand
GAACAACGCCGACTTGTGGCCCTGTCGCCTCACTTGGATGGAGGCCGGGAGAACCAACGCAGCCCCGAGGGCCATCACGTTGATCATGCTGTATCCCGCATTCAGCTCACCAGCACACACCACCAAAAACGTCAGGAAGTAGCCGACAAGCACGACGTTGAAGGTGAGGTAATACCCACGTGCATTTCGTGCCAAATCCAAAAATCGGTTGACGAAGAAAATCGTCGTTGCTCCTGAATAGATGCCGACAAAATGCACCAACCTCAATCCCAGCCACGACGTCGACTCCAAACCGGGCACGACCCATTGGTATCCCTCCAACACCAACTGCGACCCCGCGACCCCAATCAAGAACAACACGTACAGCAAGTACGTCCGATCCTCCACGGTGAAATACAGCACGAGGTTGTACAGAAGCATCACCAGCATGATGCCGACGTACATGCTGAAGTACAAATCACGTCGCAGGCCATGCTCGCGGAGCTCCCCTTCTGTGGCCAACCTCAGGGGAGCCACAATTTGCTTTCCGGACTTCAGGCCTACGTACAAAGTGCGGTCCTCGCACGTTTCCGCCGGCAAATGAAAGGAGGGGTAGTTTCGACCTGAAATCCCAGTTCGCTCCACCCCCAACCGAACCAAACGAACGCCCTCCTCCACTCCTCGACATGCGGACACAAGCACGAAGGAATCGACCAACGACGTCGACACTTCCAGCGACTGCTCAAGCCCGAGTGGGTTGGGATAATCCAGCGACAACCATGACCATGTTCCGGAGTTTCCGAGGTTGGGCACCCCCTGTTCCACCGGCTCCGAGTGAGCTTGGTTCAATTGCAACCAACTTGGGGCCCCGTTGAATTCACCATCCAAATGACGAACCCCGGAGTCCAAGTACCCGTCCTTGTTTTGAGCTAGGCCCTGAGATGACGCGATCACCAACCACGTCAGCAACGCGAGTCCTCTTGCAAACGTGATTCTCCCGAAGGACATCAAATGGTCAAGTTGAGTCGGATTTTGAGCTGCCCCTTGGGCCCGTGGACGTACGTCGTCACGTCTTCAGGTCGACGACGAATGGACGCCATCAACTCCCGAACCTCCCCGTCCACATGCGGCTCAAAATCGGGATGAACGTAATGTTCCACACTCGCGCGCAGAGAAGGAGTGGGATAAACGAAAAAGCCGGCCTCGCCGAGTTCGTCTCGACGTTGCCAACCGTGCTTTTCCCTCCAACGGCGGGTCACGGGTGAAGTCAACGCCACCAGGTGTTTGGCGTTCAGCAACGGCAGGGTCGCCATGGCAACCTCGATCAGAAACTCCGACCCAAGTCCCATCCCCGCCAATTCGATGCTGTTCCAAAGTGCGTTGAGTTCGAAAGCGCCTTCAGGCAAAATGCCTTCGAGAAACTCCCCGACCTTGGGGTCCATGTGACCCACGGCCTGATGCAGTGGAAAGTCATTCACGACCAGGCCGGGCTGCATGCGAGCACCGGCCAAAACGCGCTCCCCGTCCGGCGTCATCACCGCGATGACCAGGACGTCGTCCCTGCGAAACCAATCGGTGCGAAACGACGACAAATTCTTGATGCCGTACGCCTCCAATACGCGCTTGTGACCCTGCAAAAGCCGTTTGCACAGACGCTGATCCTGACTCGCACGAGACACCATGACGATGGCCTCGTCAACCGCGGTTGCCCGCCGAATCCGATCAACCGAAGGGCGTGTGGGTGAGCTGCTCATGCAAATCCATGGTGATTCTGGCGTCAGGGAGATTTTCTCCCAAGGCCAAACGGCGGCACGCCTCTGCAGCGTGAGCGCCACCCGCTGCAACGCCTGTGTACGTCTGAGGCCAGCTTACGAGTTCGCGGCCGACAAGAGGCAGACTTTGACGACCGCGTTCCGAGGCGTTCTCCACATCCACAAACGCATTCAACGCTTCAGGCGTCCAGCCGGTACTCTGGGCGTAGGCCGCCATGGTTTCTCCGTCAATGCGTCCATGAACAAATCCTGAACCACGTTCGGGGTGGTCGTACCTCTCGATGTCCAACATGCCCCGGTCGTTGGTGTCCATGACCAAGGGGCATTTCTGCCGAGCCGCTTCCAACCGCAGTTGCGCTTTCACGGAGAGTGAATCGCATGCGTCTACCACCACGTCGCAACCCGACACAAAATCGGCCACGTTTTCTTCGTTGACGCCGTCCTCGAAAATTTCAATCTTCAAAAACGGATCGAACTCTGCAATGGCACGTGAAGCCACCACCCATTTGGGAAGTTCCAATTCGTGAAGACCGCATCGAATCCGGTTGAGGTTCGACAATTCGATGACGTCAAAGTCGGCCAACTTCAACGTTCCACACCCCCGCTCCATGGCCAAGGCGATGGCGGTGCTTTGGCCGACGCTGAGGCCGGCAATTCCGACCGTTTTCGAAGCGAGTGTTGCCGTTTCTTCTCGCGTGATTTTGTTCCTGTTTCGGTTGGTACGCACCTCCCCAAACGCCGCTTCCGGCAACGTCCGCACCAAACGCCCCGACCAACCGTAGTACACAAAGACCCCAAACGTGTCCCAGTCTTGGTCGGCCATCAAGGAACCCAACGTTTCGGCAAGCACGGTGGGGTCCTGCTTGGCTGAAGGCTCATGGCAAACCGCCCACTCGGCAACTTGCGCGTCAAGCGTGTCGTACTCTTCCAAGATGGAACCGTCTGCGCGAAGTGTGTTCAGACGGATGCGGTCTGACTCGACGGCCATGTTGAGCACTTCGGGCTTCCAAAGGTGGGCTTGAGGCATAGTGCAAAATCCCAATGAAACCGCGGCACTCGACGGCGACGACTCAGAGTTGTCAACACCCGAAAGAGGATGGAATGAAGGAACGGCGTCACATGCCTAAATACACCCGAACGTAACCTCGAGCGAGTGCGTTGGCCCAATTTCTCAGACCGACCATGGCCGATTCCGTCTCAGCGCTGACGGCCTCTTTCTTCAAGCGCAACACCAG
>JBDQOS010000166.1:0-6621 GCA_040261075.1 Flavobacteriales bacterium | reverse complement strand
GCTCCCGCTGCAGCTGCCGCAGCCGTTGTGGAGGATGCAGTGGTGGTGGAAGAGGTTGCAGAAGAAGCACCTGCTGCTGAAGAGGCACCTGCTGCTGAAGAAGCACCTGCTGCTGAGGAAGCGCCTGCTGCTGAGGAAACGCCTGCTGCTGACGATGCTCCCGCTGCTGAGGCAGGAGACGAAGAGGAGAAGAAGGACTGACTCACTTCGGACAACCATGAAAAAAGGGAAGGCGTCAGCCTTCCCTTTTTTGTTGGCATCCTGTGGACGAAATGCAAGCGTGTTACGCCCCTGGTTGGATGGAGGTGATGAAGGTGCGTGCTATCTTCGCGCCATGGTTCACAACCCTCTCCCTGAAGATCCAGCCGTGCTTGTGCTCGCAGACGGAAGCGTGTTTCATGGAAAGGCCGCTGGCGGCCGAGGCACGAGTTTTGGCGAAATCGCCTTCAACACTGGCATGTACGGTTACCAAGAGATTTTTACGGACCCCAGTTACCACAAGCAAATTGTGGTCATGGCCACGGCGCACATTGGCAATTACGGAGTTCATGAGGCGGAAACTGAGTCCTCTGGACCTCGTGTGGCAGGCGTTGTGGCACGAAACTTCTCTTCGGTGGCAAGCCGTCCGGGGGGGAGTGGGACGTTGCAAGCAGATTTGGAAGCGAACGGTGTCGTGGGGATTCGCGATGTGGACACCCGGGCGTTGGTCACCCACATCCGGGAGAACGGCGCGATGAATGCAGTTGTTTCTAGCGACGGGACTTCGATTGAGGATTTGAAGGCGCAGCTCGCCAGCGTCCCTTCCATGGAAGGGATGGAATTGTCAAGTCAAGTGAGTGTCACTGAACCGCGTGAGGCGGGTGATGGCGGAGCGCATCGCGTGGCTTTGCTCGATTTGGGAGTGAAGCAAAGCATCGTTCGTTGCCTCGTGGAGCGGGGATGCCATGTGAAAGTGTTTCCTTGGGACAGCCAAGCCGCGGACTTGCTTGCTTGGAGTCCCGATGGCATCATGTTGAGCAACGGTCCAGGTGACCCCGCCGCAATGCCCGCAGTTGTGGAAGAGGTAGGGAAGTTGGTGGCCTCAGGACTGCCTGTGTTTGGCATTTGTTTGGGGCACCAGGTTTTGGCGTTGAGTCAAGGGCTGACCACAGAGAAGATGTTCAATGGGCACCGTGGCGTGAACCATCCGGTAAAGAATTTGATCAGCGGCAAATGCGAGATCACTTCCCAAAACCACGGATTTGTGGTAAGCCGGGGCGCGTTGTCTGACAGCGCGGAGGTGGAAGAGACGCACGTTCATTTGAACGACAACACGGTCGCCGGGATTCGTGTGAAAGGCCGTCCTGTGTTCAGTGTGCAATACCACCCAGAGGCGTCGGCGGGCCCGCACGACAGCCGCTACCTCTTCGACGAATTTGTCGACAACATTGTACGAGAGAAAACCGCCGTTTTGCAATGACCGACGGCCAATCGAGGAGGGACACCTTCTCACCAATATCACATAGATGAGTTACATCGATTTTGTTCACGCTCGGCAGATCTTGGATTCGCGGGGCAACCCCACCTTGGAGGTGGAGGTCGGCACCGGAGACGGGTCTTTTGGTCGTGCAGCAGTTCCTTCCGGGGCTTCCACGGGTGTGCACGAGGCTGTGGAGCTTCGCGACGGCGGAGAAGCGTGGATGGGGAAGGGGGTGGAAAACGCCGTTTCTCACGTCAACACGGAAATTCAAGAGGCCCTTGTGGGAATGGACGTCACCGACCAGCGGTTGATTGACGAAACCATGCTCGAGTTGGATGGAACCGAGAACAAAGGAAACTTGGGGGCGAATGCCATTCTGGGTGCAAGTTTGGCCGTGGCCCGTGCTGCTGCCGATTGCCTGGGACAGCCTTTGTACCGGTATGTTGGTGGAGTCAATGCCAGGACGTTGCCTGTGCCGATGATGAACATTTTGAATGGAGGCTCACATGCCGACAACAAAATTGACATTCAAGAATTCATGGTCATGCCGGTAGGCGCCGAAACCTTCACGGACGGCCTGCGCATGGGCACCGAGATTTTTCATCACCTGAAAAGCGTCCTGAAAAGCCAAGGTCACAGCACCAACGTGGGAGACGAAGGGGGATTTGCGCCCAACTTGGGAAGCAACGAAGAGGCTGTGGAGGTTGTGCTGAAAGCCATTGAAAAGGCGGGTTACCGACCAGGAGAAGATGTGTTGCTTGCGATGGATGCGGCTGCCTCCGAGTTTTACGACAAGGAGAGCGGGTTGTACAAATTTGCTTCCACAGGCGATCAGCGCACCGGGTCAGAAATGGTCGATTTCTGGAAAGGTTGGTGTGACAAGTATCCGATCGTGTCGATCGAAGACGGCTTGGACGAAGACGATTGGAGCGCGTGGAAATCGTTGACCGAGGTGCTGGGAGATCGTGTGCAACTCGTTGGCGACGATTTGTTCGTGACCAACGTACGCCGTCTTTCGCGCGGCATCGAGGAGGGAGTAGGCAATTCCATTTTGGTCAAAGTCAATCAAATCGGAACGTTGTCAGAAACCATTGATGCAGTGACCATGGCCCATCGTGCCGGGTACACCTCTGTCATGAGCCACCGAAGCGGAGAGACTGAGGACACCACAATCGCCGACTTGGCCGTGGCTTTGAACACGGGTCAAATCAAGACAGGCTCAGCGAGCCGTTCCGATCGCATTGCGAAGTACAATCAACTGCTCCGCATTGAAGAGGAACTCGGAAGCAACGCGCAGTACCTCGGCGTGGCGTTCCGCTAACTCGTCATTTCGAACGTAAAAAAGGCAGGCCTTTGGGACCTGCCTTTTTTGTTGGAATGCAGTCTATGCGGGCTTACATGCCAACCGGCAACTCAACCTTGCTTTTGGGATTGAGGTCCCAACCCAACACAATTTCGTGCGTACCGCCGGCGTAGGTGCGGATGTCCGACGCCGTAAAATCACGCGTGTATCCGACACGAAACTGATCGCTGATGCGGCATTGGGTGAGAAGGACAAAGCTGCTCCCAGTTCGGTAACCAAGGCCCAGGGTGTAGGAATCGGAGACAGTCGCGAGGAGATTCAGATCCAAAATCGAAGGGACGTCTGGCGTCGCTCGGAACAGGGCCGAAGGAGACAACTTCAACCAACTGTTGGCTTCGAGACTCATGCCGCCCTGCAGGTACAGGTGATTGCGGTAGTACGGGCTGATGCCACCGTCCAGCGCTTTGTCAAACACAAACAGCATGGGGGTAGAGGCGCCGACAAACCATGATTTTCGACGGAGCAGCACACCAAACCCAAACCTCGGCACCCACGCGCTCAATTGCGTTCCCTGGTAAACCGGGTCTGCGGGATTGATGACGTCCACTTCGCTCAGCTGCGCGCGGTATTGCAAGAGTCCTCCACGCAACCCAAAACTCAGGTCGCTTTCACCCATGTCGAGGTGGTAGGCTGCGTTGCCTGACAGTTCGAACGTGGAAGTGATCCCAATGGCATCCAACGCCAACATGCCACCTACCCCGAGTTCTCCGTTCGCCAGCCCGCCATGTGCGGACACGATGCCGGTGTTGGGTGCGCCATCAAACTCGACCCATTGAAGGCGTTGCATGGCCATCGTTTCCCAAGAGCCAGAGGCACCTGCGTAGGCGGGGTTGATCAACATTCCGTTGAACAAATATTGTCCGGTTAACACGTCTTGTTGGGTCCACGCAGCAAGGCTGACAAGAAGCAAGCACGCCGACGTTAGGGCGTGTTTCCACCGGAAAGAGAATGGGCGTTTCATGGCGCTTGAGTTCAGGAGGATTCGTTTCGATTGGAGAGAAGAAGAAGTTGACATCAGCGACGGAGATCCACAGTTGCACGGTAGGTCTGTCCGTTTGCTTCGAACACCACGAAGTAGGTCCCGACAGGAAGTGGGCGTCCACTTATGTTGGAGCCATCCCACGGGATGGATACGTCGTTGGACTGGTACACAACACTTCCCCAGCGGTCAAACACGGTGAAGGTGGTGTTGTCCAACCAGTCGCACGGGGGCAGGCCCAAATCGGGTCCTGCGTTGCGGATGCGATACACGTCGTTGAAAGAGTCGTTGTTGGGAGAGAAGCCCGTGGGCAATTCAGGCACGGTAGGTGGCTCGGAAACCACGATGACCTGTTCGAACATCGCGACATTCCCACAATTGTCGTCCACGGTGATGGTCCGAGTCAACAGACAATCGGGACCCGTGCAGTCGCCTCCTTCAAATTCATCCACAGCGGTGGCCACCAGCCCGACGTCGTATCCTGGACCGCCATCTGCAGGAGATTGACAATCCTCCACGTCGAGCAAGAACATCTGGTCGTCAAACGACGGCACTTCGCCGAGGCAGATGAATTCAAGGTCCTCCAGAGGTGTCGTCAGCACAGGTGCATCGTTGTCTTCCCTGATTTGGGTGTAGAACACCTCCGTCATGTTGCCACAACCGTCCACGGCGGTGTATCTGAAGGTGGTGAAACTGCTGCATTCATCGCCTTCGCTGTCCAACTCGAGGACATTGGCCACGATTTCGTCCGTCGTCGACTGGTTGTCGGTGAGGGTCAGTTCTCCGATGGATGGAGGAGACAAGGTGGTGTCGCATGCGTAGGTCACCTCATTTGGAAGGTCTTCGAACACAGGTTCTTCCACATCTTCGACCAAAATGCTTTGCTGCACAGAAGCCACATTGCCACACGCATCGGTAACGGTGTAGGTCCGTTCAAGCAGGAACGATCCAGGACAGAATTCTTCAATCGTGTCGGTGGCGCAATCCACCACAGCGTCGCTGCAGTTGTCGGTCCAGATCAGGGCATTGAACTCACAATCCGGAACGTTCAAAGGATCGGTCAGGACGAGATCTTCGGGCCACGTGTTAACGACGGGCGCCACGGTGTCGACCACCGTGAGGATTTGCACCCAAGGGAGCGCCTCGTTTCCGCAAACGTCCGCAGCCACCAAGGTTCGTGTTACGGTGAATTCGGAAGGGCAGGTTCCGGCCAAGGTGTCCAACTCCTCTGCAAAGGAGAACTCGTTGTGGTCACTTCCTCCAGGGTAGAAAGGAACCCAAACCTCGTCGCAGGCCAACACCTCGTTCTCCGGCTCGGCATCCCAAACCGGCGCGTCCACATCGATCAGGTCGATGTGTTGCACCCACTGGGCTTCGTTCCCAGCCAAATCCGAAACCGACCAGGTCAGCACGACTTGGTCGAGGCAGGCTACGTCGGCGGGCAACGTGTCCACTGCCACAGCAACCGTCAAGTCTTCCATGGAACTGCAACTGTCGGAATACATCAATTCGCTTTGCCAAGCGTCGAGCATCAATTCGTTCCCCCAGTCGAGTGTCGTGTCCAACGGCCCAGCCTGAATTTCTGGGGCGAGTTGGTCGAGCACGTCAATCTCCTGAGTGGCTTGAGCACTGTTGCCGCAAGCATCCGTGGCTGTCCAGGTCACAAGCAACGTCCATTGGTTGGCTCCCAACCCAACCAACGTGTCCAAGTTGGCAATCAGTTCCACGCCCGAGCAGTTGTCACTTGCCACCGCCGAATCCAATTCAGCCGGCGCGTTGCACTCCCAAATCTCAAATTCGGGCACGTAACTGAAACTCGGAGCAACGGTGTCAATCACCGAAATGACTTGACTGCCTTGACTTTCGTTGCCCGCGTCGTCCGTGACCGTGAAGTGACGAATCACGGAAAAATGGCCAGGGCAGTCCCCGCTGACCAAGCTGTCCTCGTACGCCCATTCAATGGGGCCGCAATTGTCTCCCGCAAGCGGCTCCCAAACCGGCATGGTTTGGTCGCATGCCAAGGTGGTGTCTGGAGGGTAAATCACCACGGGGGAAGCTGTGTCGACCACCGTCACAATTCTGGACCACATGCTTGTGTTCATGCAGGCATCTGCGGCGGTCCAGGTTTGGGTGACTTGGTAGTTTCCTTCAGAATTGCCCAAAAGGGTGTCTTGAACGAGCACCACGGTCACCTCGCTGCAAGCATCTTCAGCTTCGGCTTGATTTGAGGGGAAAGGACCGTCGCAGGACACGATGACGTTTTCCGGTGCGGCTGTCCAAACAGGTGCCGTCGTGTCCACCACGTCCAAAACCACAACAGTGGAATCTGCGTTGCCGGATTCGTCCGTGACCACGTACGTCCGCTGAACGGTCCATTCGCCGTCACACGACCCTGGCGTTTCCAAATCCGTCACAGAGACTTCCACCACAGAAGAACACGCATCGGTGGTTTGCAGCTCAAGTGGGCTGAAGTCGGAGTCGCATTCCACCACCATGTCAACGAGCTCAGTCAAGATGAACGGTGCGGTGGTGTCAACCACCAGCACGGTTTGGGTCGCGCTCGTGGCATTCCCGCATGCATCTGTCGCGGTGAAGGTGCGAATCAGCGTGTAGTTTCCGTCGTTGATGACGTCCGTGAGGCTCTCGCTCACCTCGATCAAAGGCTCGGAACAATTGTCCGAAGCGGTGGCCATCGAGGTGGGCATGGGGTCGTCGCATTCGATCACCGTGCAGGACACGACCCCACCCGAATTCACCTTTGTGCCAGAAAGTCAATTCGTCGAATGCACAGAAGCGTTGAGTTTGGAATCCCCTCTAGTC
>JBDQOS010000002.1:0-4707 GCA_040261075.1 Flavobacteriales bacterium | reverse complement strand
GCGCCTTTCGATGGAAGCCTTGGGCGAGCGTGGTCGCCTCCGCGACGTCGGGAAGCTCGGGCCTGGGGGTGTCGACCGAATGGACCACGCGCCAGGGGTGGGGGCTTTCGTCGCACTGGACTTCAGACCAAGACCTGCAGTGCGCGCTGTCCGTGACCCGATTGCCTGCAACCACAAGCACGGTCATGCAAAACGCCGGCACGCCGCTCTCCGACGTGCTTCGGCCGATCGGAACGGACGACGCCGTGTGGCGCTTCGAAGTTCACGGCGCACGCAATTGGGACCGACTCGAGGTGGGCGGTCGGGGCGTGATGGCAGGACAAGCCCGCGCCGCCGAAGCCTGGCTCGGGTGGCGTGCTCAAGGCACGTGGCCGCTTGATGCGACACTGGGCGCAGAGGTTTGGCGTGCCTCCGATCACCCGTACCTCCCCTCCGAAGGCGCACGTCTTCGGGTCGGGGTCGCACACCGGCTCGGCATGACCCCGGGCTCACCTACCTTTGACGCACCATGACCTCGTTGATGCTCCCTGCTACGCTGGCGTTCTTGGTGGTGCTGTTTGGCATGCCCTCCCTGATCATGGTGGCCAAACGCAAGCACCTCGTCGACGAACCGAGCGAAGCGCGCAAACTCCACCACCGATCGGTTCCGACTGTGGGCGGGGTGATGCTGTTTGCGGCGACGGTGTGCAGTGCGCTGGTGTCCTTCGCGCTCTCGGACACCTTTGGCTGGACCTCCGTCCGGTGGCTCGGGGTCCTTGGCGCCTCGGTGCCGATTTTTTTCATGGGCCTCAAAGACGACATCATGGGAATGGCGGCGGTGAAGAAACTGATGGTCCACCTTGCGATTGGGGGGTTCTTGGTTCTCGGACTCAACTTGCGAATCGACAATTTTGACGGGCTCTTTGGGCTGCACGAGTTGCCTTTGTGGGTCAGCTCGGTGTTTTCGCTGTTCGTGTACGTCGTCATCGTCAACTCCATCAATTTGATTGACGGCATCGACGGCCTGGCCGGCGGGTACGGGTTGGTGGCCATGTCGGCGTTTGGGATGTGGGCGCATTGGACGGGAGACACTACTTCGGCCACCGTGGCTGCTGCCATGGTGGGTGCGCTTGCGGGCTTTTTGTTGTTCAACCTGAATCCCGCCAAGATTTTCATGGGGGACAGCGGGTCTCTGTTGCTCGGATTCATGGCGTACGTCATGGCGGTGAACGTGGTCCAAACTCCCGACTCCTCCGCCCTGCCGGGGGTGATTCGGCCGGTGGCTGCGATGTGCCTTTTGGCCTACCCCCTCGTCGACACCTTGCGGGTGTTCACGTTGCGCGTTCTTCAACGGCGCTCCCCGTTTTCGCCCGACCGGCGTCACATTCACCACCTGCTGATGAAGCTGGGGTGGGGCCACCGCTTGAGCTCGGCGGCCTTGTGGATGTACAGCCTGCTCTTCGTGGTGCTGGCGTTCAAACCCAATTCGTTCTGGGGCGGGTTGGATGCCACCGAACAGTTCGTTCTTCTGCTCGGTTTGGCCTTCGGTGTGGCCGCGATTCCCTCGGCATTGGTCCAAACAGGCTTGGGGGTTTCCAGCCTTTCCGAGGACAGCACGAACGAGGAAGAATCGCGCCAACCAACCCAGGGCCCTCGACGTGTGGCGTGAACGAATTCAATTGTGCGGGTTGACCGCGCTCGGGTGGATCTACGTCGGTTCGTTGACGTGGTCCCAATCTCCCACTTCGACAACGTGGCATTTGCCGTTGGACAACGCTGCTTGGGTGGTGCGCGCGGCGTGCGACAGCGCAGACGTGATGGTGCCCAGCGTCCAGCCGGGAACGGCGTGGAACCGCCCGGCCTCCCTTCAACCCACTTCCAGTGGCTTTGATGGCCTGTCCGTGGTTGGGGAGGCTCGCCAAATCCTCGGCGACTTCCGAGCCCAAAGCACCGCCATCGGCTTGGGAACGTCAGGCACGTTCCTGAACCGCGGCGCGTACCACGTCGCCGCTTCGCGGTGGCGCATTCCGCTCGGGTTCCCCCTGGCGCGCGAAGTGGCGGACCACGCCTCGATGGACGGCCTCGGAAGGGCCGCGCTCCTGAACCAGTCGACGGCGTCCGTTGAACGGATCGTGGGCGCAGTTTCCTGGGCGATTTCGCCTTCTGTGGCCATTCGGGTGGGACAGGAAAGCCACCACTGGGGTCGGGGGGCGCGGTCGTTGTTCTTGGACCGCCACATGGCCCCGGCGCTGGGCGCGCGGCTGTGGGTCGACGCGGGGGTGGTGCAGTACAGCCAGGTGCTTCTGCGAACGCGCCACGTGCAGGCCGACACCGTCGAGACGGGGTGGCTCGCTGCTCAATGGACCGAAGTGGACCTCGGCGCCGGATGGAGCGGAGCGTTGTTTGGGGCGGTGAAATGGCGCGCGAACGACGTGGCGTTCCGCGGGCGCATTGAACCGCATTACCTCGTTCCCATGGCCGCCTTCCGCCCGCGGGAATACAGCCTTGGTTCCGCCGACAACGCCCTTCTCGGCGCACAACTCTCGCACCGCACCCGCATGCGTCGAGGCCAGCACCTGACCACGTATGGCCAGCTGCTGCTGGACGAATTGCTCGTTTCCAAACTCCGGGAAGGGAAAGGGTGGTGGGGCAACAAGTGGGGGGTGTTGTTGGGCGCAACTTCGGTGAGTCGCTCCGGGAAATTTGGGTGGCTGGTGGAAGGTGCGGCGGTGCGGCCCTGGACGTACACCCACAACACGCTCCCCCTTTCCTACTCGCACCTCCACCAGCCCCTCGGACACCCCGCGGGCGGCAACTTTGTGGAAGGCAGGGTGCGGCTGAGCACCGTGCTTCGCGACGCGTACACGTTGCGGGTGAGTTTCTTGCGACGCGCTCAGGGGCGGTCCTTGGGAGGCGGGGAGGCTCTGCTGGCCTTTGCGGCGGGAGAAATGCCCTGGACGTCGTTTTCGGAACGCGCAGGCGAAGACGGCCACGACCTCCTTCAGGGTTCCCGATCGGACCTCTCCCGCCTCGAGCTCGACCTGAGCATGCCGCTCGGGGAACGGTACGGCGTCGGTGGCGTCGAAGCGTTTGTCCGGGCCTGGATGCGCCTCGAAACCCAAACCGCGCCCGGCGCTTGGGAAGACCCTTGGGACGCGGGGCGCCTCGAGCTCGGGGTCCGTCAATCTCGCGTCATGGACGAGCGCGATTGGTGACCGCAAGCACCGACGGCCCGAGCTTCCTGCAGTAGCTTTGCCGCCCATGCACCGCGACCTCGCCACGCTGTTCAAACTCCGCCTCGGATTCTTCGTCGTGCTTTCCGCGGTGCTCGGTTGGTTCATGGCCACGGAAACCATGGACCTCCGGACGTTTCTGATGCTGACCTTGGGCGGCTACGCCCTGACCGGCGCCTCCAACGGCTTGAACCAAATCCTGGAACGCAACATCGACGGCCTCATGAAGCGCACGGCGAACCGGCCGCTGCCCACCGGTCGCATGTCGGTGAGGCAAGCGCTGGTCTGGAGCCTCGTGGCTGCGGCCGCGGGCCTCACGTGCCTGTTCAGCCTCAACCCCTTGAGCGGGTGGTTGGGCGTGGCGGCAATCGTCAGTTACGCCTTCATCTACACGCCACTTAAAGCACGAACGAGCCTGTCAGTCTTCGTCGGGGCGTTTCCCGGCGCGTTGCCGCCGATGATTGGGTACGTGGCGGCGACAGGCGACTTCGGGATTGAGCCGGGAACGCTCTTTGCAGTGCAGTTCATGTGGCAGTTTCCGCATTTTTGGGCCATCGCTTGGCTCGCCCACGACGACTACTTGAAAGCCGGCTACAAGATGTTGCCCTTCAACGCAGGTCGAACCGCTCGTTCCGCCCAACTCATCCTCTTGTACACCTTGTTCTGCATCCCAGCCAGCATGTTGCCCTGGACGCTGAACCAACCGATGGTGGGAGATGTTGCCTTGGCAGTGGGTGCAGCAGCCGGCCTCGGCTTTTCGTGGTTTGCGTTTCAATTGTTGCGCAAACTCAGCTTGGATGCCGCCCGGCACTTGATGTTTGCCAGCTTCGTGTACTTGCCTTTGGTCCAAATCGTCTACGTCCTCGACAAAATCCCCCTGACCCCATGAGTGAGCGCGTTTTTGAAGGCCTTGACGGCCAGGTGCGGGAACGCACCAAAACCATGTTGATGTACTTCATCGTCTTTGCGGTGACCATGCTGTTTGCCGGGTTCACCTCGGCCTACATCGTGAGCAACATGGGGCAGTTTTGGGTGCACGTGCCTGCTCCGAGCATGTTTTGGTTGAGCAACGCGCTGATCGCGTTGAGCAGCGCGACCCTGTGGTGGGCGACCCGAGCCGTGAAGGCCGGCTCCACGCAACAGGGACTCGTGGGGTTGGCCCTGACCTTGGTTCTGGGCATCGGCTTCACGGTCACGCAGGCCGAGGGGTGGAAAGACCTCGCGGAGGTCGGCATGGGCTGGGACACCACCGACACGGACCGCGGAACGGCCTTCCGGTGGAACAACCTCGCGGCGATTTACGAGAGCAGCGCCGTGTACGGACAGGACTACGATTTCCGGTACGACGGGCAAGTGCTGCTTCACGACGCTGCGCGCGGTGAACTCTACGCTCCGGACGATGCGCTGATGGTGCAACCCATCACGACCAAAGTTTTGCAGTCGTCCAACAGCGGCGGCGGGTACATCTGGGCGCTGGTGATGGTGCACATCCTGC
>JBDQOS010000165.1:0-9436 GCA_040261075.1 Flavobacteriales bacterium | reverse complement strand
GCGGGACATCGCGCGAAACAGCCGAGGGGAGGTGTTTGTGGCTGTCGAGGGTGCCGGCAAGGTGTTCCACCTCGTTCCTGTTCCCGAAGATTGAGCCCCACCCGGCTGGAAGATGGAACTTGCGTGTGAATTACTTACTTTAACTGCATGAACGTCAACACTCAAGTTGCTCTTTCCCCCTGGCGATTCCTGAAATACGCCTCCGCCTTCACCATTCCACTCGTGGTGGCCTTGTCGTTTCTGGCGGAGGGTGCTTGGACGTGGATTGCGATTGGGTACGGGTTTGGGTTGCTGCCGTTGTTGGAGTTGGTGTTGCCTTCTTCCGCTGCGAATTTGACGGAGGCGGAGCGTGAAGTGGTTCAAAAGGACCGGATCTACGACGCGCTGTTGTGGTCCATGGTAGTCGTCCAATACGTGCTTCTTGGCTGGTTTCTCCTCGACCTGAGTGCTGGCACAAGGGAGTTGTGGTCGTTGGAGTGGTGGGGGGTTGTGCTCGCGATGGGCTTCTCGTGCAGCATCCTCGGCATCAACGTGGGTCACGAGCTTGGACACCGCCCAGAAAAGCACAACCAACGACTTTCCCAGGCTCTGCTCGTGACGTCGTTGTACACCCACTTTTTCATCGAGCACAACCAAGGCCACCACAAGAACGTGGCCACCAAAGAAGACCCAGGAACTGCGCGCCGCAACGAGTGGCTCCAGCTTTTTTGGTTCCGCGCCGTCTTCGTGGCATGGTGGTCGGCGTGGAAGATTGAAGCGAAAAACCTGCGACGTCGAGGACTGAGCCCGTGGCATCCCTCCAACGTGTTTCTGCGTTTGCAAGTGCTGCAATGGGGGCTCTTGGCGGCCGTCTGGGCGATTCTGGGATGGGAAGTTGGCGTCGCCTGGCTGATTGCCGGGTTGTTTGGAGGCTTCCTCCTCGAGGTTGTGAACTACGTGGAACACTATGGCCTGGAGCGTAACCGCGTCAACGAACACCGCTACGAACGCGTCATGCCTCACCACAGCTGGAACAGCAACCACCCGTTGGGACGCTTGATGCTGTTTGAGCTCACACGGCATTCCGACCACCACCACCAGCCGGCGAAGCCTTACCAAATCTTGGACTCGATCGACGACGCGCCCCAGTTGCCCACGGGCTATCCCGGGATGATGTTGCTCAGCCTCATCCCCCCCCTGTATTTCGCAGTGATGAATCCGCGCGTCGATGCGCTCGCGGCCAAACATGCGGCCTGACCACCAGGTCAAGTCCTTGACTCCCAAAACAATCCGACCTCTGCAGGTGTTGTAGCTCCGTGAAGTGGCTTCAACTTTCATCTTTGGCCCGTCGGATTCTTCATCCCGACGTCAGGCGCCGTGTGGAAGGGAGCCTCGTGACGCTGGCACTGGCGCTCTTCGGGGTGCACCTGGCGCTGTACGGCATCCAACAAGTTGTCGACCTCGGTCTTCCCAAAAGCCTGTTCTCGCACCCACTCCAGTCGCTGTACACGCCCTTCTCGGTCATCCTCATCGCGGAGGTCTACCTTTTGGTGTACTACTTGCCCACTTCGTTCGCACGGTCGTTGGGCAAGCAAGTTGAAATCGTTGCACTGATCGAGATCCGGTCGGTCTTCAAAGACCTCGACACCACGTCGAATTGGCCTTGGGAAGCCGTGTTTTTTCCCCACATGCTGGCGGCAATGGTCCTCGGAGGCATGCTCGTGCTCTTTTACCACCTTTTGCCGCGGCGGAAGGCGCGAATGGAGGAAGCGGAACTCCAACAATTCGTGGAGTTCAAAACGGCGCTTGCCGGATTGCTCGCTTTGGTCTTTGTGGTGCTCAGTGTCCATGCTTTGGGAACTTGGGTTTGGGAAGTGGTCGCGGCTCCTGAGCACCTCCACTCCGACCTCAATTCCATCTTCTACAACGAATTCTTCACCGCGCTCATTCTCGTGGATGTGCTCTTGCTTGTGGTTTCCTTCCGGTACATGGACGACTTTGGCATGGTTCTTCGCAATTCCGGTTTCATCGTGGCGACCATTCTCATGCGTCGGGCGCTTGGCATTGAAGCTTGGCACGCCCTCGCGTACGAAACGACAGCTGCCTTGCTTGCCGTGGGCATGCTTCTGCTCGAGCGTGGACTGAATGCGCGGAGTACCGAACACTTTTTGACGTCGATTTTCGATTCTGGAGATCCTGACGGGGCGGATTGAACGTGGGGTCCCGTCTCTGGCGATTTTCAGAAAGCCTCTTGGTCAACACTGAACAACCACTCCAACTTGCGGGTTACCAATGCGATGACGCATCAACCTCCCGCCCCTTACCCCGTGCCCGACGTGTTGCACGGCACGCGATTTTTGGTCAACGGAAAACTCGAGTCTTGGACTGGACCGTCGAGCGAAGTTCGAAGCCCCATTCTCTCAGAAACGAAGGACGGCACCGAGCGCACCCTCTTGGGTTCCGTTCCCGACCTCCCGGCCGAAGAAGGCATCCGAGCCCTTGAAGCGGCCTGCGACGCCTACGATCATGGACGTGGGGTTTGGCCCTCGGCCTCGGCCGCAGACCGCATTGCGGCCATGGAGAAATTCATCTCCCTCATCGAACCCAAGCGCGACCAGGTCGCCGAGTTGCTCATGTGGGAAATTGGCAAGAAACGTTCCGACGCGGAAAAAGAATTCGACCGCACCGTGGTCTACCTCCGCGACACCCTCGAAGAATACAAGAACCTGCACCGCGAGGGAAGCCACATCAGCCAAGTCTCCGGCGTCCTCGCGCAAATCCGACGTGGCCCACTCGGCGTGGTCCTGTGCCTCGGACCGTTCAACTACCCGTTGAACGAGACGTTTTGCGTTCTCCTCCCCGCCATTTTGATGGGCAACACCTGCGTGTTCAAGCCTGCCAAATACGGCGTGCTTCTGATGGAACCTCTGCTAGAGGCCTTCGCAGAGAGCTTTCCTCCGGGCGTGGTGAACATTGTGTTTGGGCGAGGCCGAACCCTGGCCAGCCCCATCATGCAATCCGGAAGGATTGATGTCTTGGCGCTCATCGGGAACAGCAAAAGCAGCAACGCACTCATCTCGCAGCACCCCAAGCCCAACCGCGTGCGCCAAGTCCTCGGATTGGAGGCCAAAAACCCTGCGGTGGTTTTCCCCGACGCCGACCTCGACGTGGCGGTTCGTGAATGCGTCAAAGGCGCTTGGAGCTTCAACGGCCAACGGTGCACGGCACTGAAAGTCATTTACGTGCACAAGGACATTCGCGAGCGGTTCTTGGAGGCGTTCGCCAAGGCAACCGACAACTTGGTGATGGGAAGCCCCCTTGTCGACGCCGACATCACCCCGCTCCCCGAAGTGGGGAAAATTGAAGCGATGCAAGGCTACATCGACGAAGCAGTGGCCAAAGGTGCCGCGGTGATCAACGGCCGCGGAGGTGCGGTGGAGGGCAACATGATGTTCCCCGCGATTTTGTTTCCCGTGGATCGCGACACGGCCATCTTCCGCGAAGAGCAATTTGGTCCCGTGTGCCCCGTGCTCGAGTTTGAGGACTTTCACGACGTGCTGAAGGACATCGCCGAGAGCGACTACGGCCAACAAGTCAGCGTCTTCACCCAAAATCACGAAACCGCAGGCCAATCCATCGACCAGTTGGTCAACCAAGTGTGCCGCGTCAACCTCAATGCCTCCTGCCAGCGGGGTCCCGACGTCTTCCCTTTCACGGGCCGCAAAGACAGCGCAGTGAGCACGCTGAGCGTGGAAGACGCCCTGCGCTCGTTCAGCATCCGAACCCTTGTGGCCTGCAACGCCTCGGAAAAGGACCTGGTCGAAGGCATTGTGCGGGGAGGCCACTCCGAATTCTCGAGCATGAATTACCTGCTCTGATTCGGGGTATTTTCGTGGCATGACGTCACGTTTGATTTTCCTGGCCGCCACGGCCTGCCTTGCTTTTGCTTCTCGTGCCCAAACCCTGGCCGCCCCGGACCTCCTCGCCTTGAGCGAACTCCAGGTCCTGGCCTCCGAACACCCCGATGCCAAAGAACTTGCCGACGTCGCGGGAGGCCACCCCGTGGCCCTCGTTCGTGGCAGGGCCACCGTGGGATTTTTGGGCCAGTTGCAAGAGGGCGTTTCCGAATCGGGTTGGCGGCAGTGGGCGGCGAATCACCCCGACGTGACGGCGGGTGCGTGCCACGCAGACATCGCGTCGTTCCGAATCGACGCTTACCACCTCGACGCCCTCCTCGACGTGCCCATGGAATTGGTGGAGCTGGCTTCTCGTGTAGTTCCTGACTTGAACAAGGCCCGGTACGGCACGCGCGTGGACAGCGTCCACGCGGGCCTCAACCTGCCTCAGCCCTTCCACGGCGAAGGCGTGTTGATTGGCGTGCTCGACTGGGGCTTCGACTACACGCACCCCATGTTTTACGACACCGCCCTCACGGCGTCGAGGATTCGGGCCGTGTGGGACCAGTACCGGCAAGCCGGCCCCGCCCCCGGCGACTACGGGTACGGAACGGCTGCCGAAACGCCTTGGGAAATCCAGCTCATGGAAAGCGACACGTCCAACGTGTACAGCTACTCCACGCACGGGACCCACGTGGCCGGCATCGCAGGTGGCAGCGGTGCAGGCATCGGCTTGACGGGCATGGCGCCTGCCGCAGAATTCTTGTTCGCCACTCTGATGGTCGACGAAGCCGCAGCCCTCGACGCCTTCGAGTGGATGGCCGGCGTCGCCCAGGCCGACGGCAAGCGCCTCGTGATCAACAACAGCTGGGGGCTTCCCCAGTGGGGCGTGCCAGACGGAACGGGGCTCAGCAACATGTTCATCGACGCGCTGTCGGCCGAAGGCGTGGTCTTCGTGAGCTCCAACGGGAACAACGGCGACAGCGACTTTCACCTCGACCACACTTTCACAGGACCCGGCGACACGATTCGGTCGCGGGTGCAGTTTTACCCGCTGTCCGCCAACCCCAACGCCTGGGGTCAAAACCTCACCCTCTGGGGCGAACCCGGAGAGTCGTTCAGCGCCGGTTTCCTCCTCACCCAAGGCATCAGCAACGTGGTGGGGTCAAGCCCGATGTACACCACCTCGGACGGACCGCTGGTTTTGGACACAATTCAGGTGACCAACGGCGACACCGTCGTCTACGACGTGGCGATGGAGGCCGCCCACCCCTCCAACGGCCGGCCGTTCCTTCAAATGCGCATTCACAAAGGCGGCTCCAACCTCGCCGTGGTGCTTCAAGCCACCGCCGAGAACGGCCGCGTCCACGCGTGGAACCACACCCACCTGTCCAACGACGTGGGCAACTGGGGCCAAGATTTCCAAGCCGCCCAGCCCACCTGGCTTGGGGGGGATCCGTACTACGGCATCCAACAGCCCGCCTGCGGCCAAACCGTCATCGCCGTTGGCGCCTACTCCTCCGAATACCCCAACTCCCAAGGCACGGAAGTCGGCGGCTCTCTCGCGAATTTCTCCACCTACGGCCCCACCCTGGACGAACGCCTCAAGCCCAACGTCTCGGCCCCGGGGGTGAGCGTGGAATCTTCGCTGAGTTCGTTCCGCGACGGCTCGTACAACGTCACCAGCACCGCAGAATTCGACGGGACGACTTACGAATTTGCGAAGCTTTCCGGCACCAGCATGAGCAGCCCAGCCACGGCGGGTGTCGTCGCGCTGATGCTCGAAGCAAACCCCACCCTGACCCCCGGCGACGTGCGTGCGATCCTCGAACTGACGGCACGCGAAGACGACGACACCGGCACCCTGCCCGTCGAAGGGAACCTCGTTTGGGGGCACGGCAAAGTCACGGCGTCCCAAGCGGTGCTGGCCTCCTTGAGTTGGGTCTCGAACGTGGGACTTCCCTTTTTCCCTGCCCCCGAGGACGGGGAGGAATTGCTCGTCTACCCCAACCCGACGCAGGACCGCGTTTGGGTGGCGGGGATTCAGGACGTGACGGGAACGTGGGCGCTGGTGGACATGCAGGGCCACGTCTGCGGAACGGGGCAAGCCACGCCGTGGTTTGACATCGACCTCACCGGGTTGCCGGCCGGGGTGTACGTCCTGAAAACCACGGAGCCAGACGGAACCGTTCGCGCCGCGCGGGTCGCCAAACGCCCGTGACCGAACTTGCCGCCGTTGATGCCCAAGTCGAACCCTCTTTTGACCTCCCTTTCCACTGCCGCCAGCCGGCTTGGCCTTGCCTTGCCTGCGGTGCTCGCAGGCGTGTGGGTCGCCGTGTTTTGGGGTGAGTGGGTTTGGCACGCCGCAGAACGCATGCTCATGCAGGGCGGCGTCGACGGCATCAAAAACTACTACACCTTGGCGTGGTACCTCGACCACAACGAGGCGTGGGCGCACTTCGAAGGCATGAACCACCCCGACGGCGACCTCACGGTCTACACCGACGGCCACCCGCTTCTCGCGTGGGGACTTCGGATGTTGGGCGTTGGCGGAGGGGCTTCGGTTGGGATCCTGAATGCCCTGCTCCTTCTTTCCTTGGTGCCTGCGACGTGCCTTACGTGGGACGTGTTCAAGCGCCTCGGGGTGCAGGCCCTCCCCGCGGCGTTGTTCGCACTTGCCGTGGGGGTCCTGATGCCGCAATGGGAGCGCCTTGGCGGGCATTTCTCCTTGGCGCACATGTGGGCCGTGCCGGCGATGGTTTGGCTCCTGCTTCGAGTCGTGGAGTCCCGTGCCAAAACAGGGTGGTCGGCGGCGTACGCGCTGTTGTCGCTGGCCTTGTACTTCACCCACCCGTACCTGGGGCTCATGGCTTCCGGCTGGGCGGTGGGTGCCGCGGCGGTGGCGTGGTTCGTGGCGCGAGGCGAGGCGCCCGTGCGAGAACGCACCCGGACCTGGGGCGGTGTCGCGGCGGGGGCGGGCGTCCTGCCGGTGGCCGTGTTTCAACTGGTCGTGTTCCTGCTCGACACCCACGCCGACCGGCCGACGGACCCGGCGGGCTTTTGGAAGAACCACAGCAGCCTGTCGGCGTGGTTTGCGCCGCATCACGGCCCGCTCGCGCGCCAGTTCTCCGACTTCGTGGCGGCTCTGGACGTGCGTTGGGAAGTCCGCGCGTACGTCGGGGTCGCGGCAACGGTTCTCGCGGCCGTTTGGGTCGGGACGCTGGCGGCGCGCCGGTTCCGGAACGTGGCGGGGGCGTCGAATTTCGTCCCGGTCGCCGGCGGCGCCGCGCTTCTCGCCCTGTTCGCCCTGGGCTGGGTCTTTCAGGCCGCGCCGATCCTGGTCGAATTCCTGTCGCCGCTCAAGAACTTCCGGGTCTTGGGCCGGTTCGCGTGGCCGGGAGTGTACGTCCTGAACGTGGCGTTGCTGGCGTGGGCGTGGCGCGCCACGCGCGAACGCCAACGGGGCCGATTGGCCTTGACGGTGCTGGTGGGCCTCGGGCTCGTGGAGTCGGCCGACTGGCACCGGACGTTGACGGCCCAACGGGACGTCACGACCAACGAATTCTCGGCCGACCGCGCCGAGCACTGGCGCCCGGTGCTGGACTTGGCGGCACGCAACGGATGCACGTCCATCCTTCCCCTGCCCTATTTCCACAAAGGCTCGGAGATGTGGGACACGCCTGCGGACGAGGGTTTGGCCTCCGCGACCATGATCGCCTCCTTCCACTCGGGATTGCCGACCGTGGCCTCCATCCTGAGCCGAACCTCCGTCACGGAAACGCGCAACCACCTTTCGTGGCGCTCGCCCTTTTGCTACGCCCACCCGGGGCTTGAGGCGCTTGAGGGCGAAGGACCGCTTCTGGTGGTGGCCAACGAAGCCCTGCTGAACGAAGCCGAAGCCGCCTTGTTGGCAGAGTGCGATCGCCGTGTTGAACACGGTGGGCTGACCTGGGGTACGCTGGAACCGGGCAAGCTCGGAGAGCAGCCGCTGCTCGAAGCCGGCAAGCCAATCGTGGGGGTGAACCAACCCGGCGTGCTTCGCCGAGCTTCGGACCGCGAAGAAGGCGAGGAAACCACAGAATACATGGCCGTGTGGGAATTCGCGCCAGGCGAGTTGCCGCTTGGCAAGGAGGTGGAATGTTCGTTTTGGTTCACGCAAGAGGAAGCCAACCGGCCCACGGAAGCCTTCTTCGTCGCCGTGCGACGCCCGGGAGGAAACCGGTGGGAAGCCTTCAACACCCTCAACCGAAGTTGCCATTTTTCCGGAGACAGCGTGCGGTTCTCCGCGCGGTTCACGCCCACGGATTCGGACGCAGAGCACCGGTTCATGTTGCGACGTCCGGCACGGGATTTGGGCAACGTGCAAACCCGTCACTTCCTGCTTCGGCCCGCCGACGTCAACGTGGTGGACACCCTCGCCAACGGACTTTACGTCGTGAACAACCATGCCGCGTCCGCGCGGGTTTTACCTTCGGAACCATGAAAGTGAGTTTGGTCGTTTCGGTGTTCAACGAGGAGGAGGTCCTGCCGCTGTTTTGGCAGGCCGTCCAAGAGGTCGTGCGCACTTGGGAGGGAACGGAAGTGGAAATGGTGTGGGTCAACGACGGCTCGCACGACGAAAGCCAAACCTTCATCCGCTCCCTTCTCGACGCCCCTTCGCAGGACCGCATTTCGCACCAGGCGCTGGAATTCAGCCGAAACTTCGGCCACGAAGCCGCGATGATTGCCGGCATCGACCACGCCACAGGCGACGCCGTCGTGTGCCTCGACTCGGACCTCCAGCACCCTCCCGCCGCCCTTCCGGACATGGTGAAGGCGTTCGACGACGGGTACGACATCGTGACGATGACACGGGCCTCGCGGGCCGACAAGAAACACACGCAACGCGCGAGCTCGTGGTTCTACCGCCTGCTCAACACCCTGAGCGACTTTCACTTCGAAGAGAACGCCTCGGATTTTTTCTTGATTTCGGCGCGGGTGGCGGAGATTCTCCGGACCAATTTCCGCGAACGGAACCGGTTCCTTCGCGGCTACGTCCAAACCCTCGGCTTCGACAAAACCTCTCTCGCCTACGACGCGGGCGCACGTGCGGCGGGAGAAAGCAAATACAAGTGGGCGGGGCTGTTCAATTTGGCCAACATCGCCATCTTCTCGTTTTCTCGAAAGCCGCTCTACGCCGCCATGGCGATGGCGGTGACGTTTTTCCTTCTGACGCTTGGCGTGGGTGGGTACTCCCTGGTCGTGTACTTCTTCGGCGACAAACCGCCGGCAGGATACACCACGCTCATCGTCTTTTTGAGCCTCAGTTTCACCATGCTCTTCTTCGTGCTGGCCGTGCTCTCGATGTACATCGGCCGGGGGGTGGAAGAGATTCAGGAACGTCCCATTTACTTGATCAAAGAGCGCCGCTCGGTGGGAGGCTCCAGCAGCCCCAACGCCAATCGTCAAGCCACACCAGACCTGAACGACGCATGAAGTTCTTTCTCGCCTTGTTGATGGGAATTGCCTTGGTGCTCGGGGGATTCGGGCAAGCCGCATTCCGCGCCGTCGGCGGCCCGGGG
>JBDQOS010000164.1:0-2576 GCA_040261075.1 Flavobacteriales bacterium | reverse complement strand
CTACGTGCACCGCATTGGTCGGACGGCACGCGCGGAGCGCAAAGGCGAGGCAATCACGCTTGTGACGCCGGACGACATGCGCCGCTTCGGCCGCATTGAAAAACTCATCGAAAAAGAAGTCCCCAAGCTTGAGATTCCCAAGTCGCTGGGTGCAGCTCCAGACTACGACCCCAAGTCGAGCGGTTCTCGAGGTGGCAGTGGCGGACGTGGCAACGGGGGGCGCGGTCGCGGACCGTCGGACCGCTCGCATGGCCACGGAGGCAAACAAAGCGGCGGAGGAAATCGCGGCGGCGGAAATGCAGGAGGCGGAAAGGGCGAATTCCGAGGGAAGCGCCGGTTTGGAAGTGGCAAGCCCAAGGCCTGATGAACCTCTCCGACGACGAGTGGCGCGCGCGCCTCACCCACGAAGAGCACCGCGTTTTGAGGGAAAGCGGGACGGAGCGTCCGCACTCAAGTCCCTTGAATGCGGAATGGAGACATGGCGCATACCACTGCAAGGGATGCGGGGTCAAGCTTTTTGAAAGTGCGTCCAAGTTCGATGCCGGATGCGGTTGGCCCAGCTTCGACAGAGAGGCGTCGTTTGCCCAGATCAAGCAAATTCTCGATCGCACGCACGGGATGGTGCGCGTCGAAGTGCAGTGCTCCTCGTGTGAAAGCCACCTGGGGCACGTTTTTCCCGACGGCCCCACGGAGACGGGGACGCGGTACTGCATCAACGGGGTGTGTTTGACGTTTCGTCCCGAGGAAGCGTCGGCTCAGTGAATTCCCGCCCCAAGCCGGCCCGTCGGTCGGGCTCCTTGTCGCGGACCTGGACGGCCTCCGGGCCGACCTGAGCCCTGGGCTCGTTCACGCAGGCGCCGCGCCAAATCACGTTGCAAGTCCGCCAACCGGAGCGCCCGTTCGGCGCCGAGGAGGTCCACCACGTCCAGCAGGTGCGCAGCCTCCAAGTCGATCAAGTTCTTGCGCAGTTGAGACATTTGCTTCACCATGCCCTCGACGTCCTGCCGCGAGGCGCCCGCTGCGTCAAACCCCGATTTGAGCTCGCTCAAGGACTTTCGTTGCGATTCGATTTGGGCTTCAAAGGCCTCGTGCATCGGCCAAAACGCTTTGCTTTCGTCGGGAGTCAATTCCAGCTCCTCGGTGATGAATGCAATGCGAAGGGCGTCCAACCGTTCGCTGTTCATTCGTGGCGGACCGGGCTGGGCCCAGGCTTCCGGGGTGGTCGCGAGGATGGATAAAAGGAGGAGGGGGAACAGTCGTTTCATGTTCTGGATGGGTTAGAACAAATCTTCGTCGTAGCCGGATTCCCAGCGGTCCAAAATCATCAACTCGTCTTCCGTCAAAGGCTTGTCCTGCTGCTTGTCCCACAAGCAGGCGAACGTGACGCAGGGCTTTTGAAGCTTGGTGGCCTCAAATTCAGCGATTCCCCAGCCAAGCAGCACAGCGGCAGCGGCAGCAACGGCAGGCTTCAGCCAAGAAGGCAGGCGCCTGACTCGTGTGGAACGCACTTCCTGCGCGAGTTGGGTTGCCAACGCTTCGCTGAATCCGGGTTCGAGTTCGTACGAGCGGTCCCAGGCAGACCGGAGTTCCGGGCTCGCGTGTCGTTCAGAAGCGTTGGAGGTCGTGTTCATTTCCATGGTTGGACGCGGAGTGGGGACGAAGGTTGAAATGGCGCTCAGGTCAGAGCCGCCATGAGTTTCGATTTGGCGTGGTGATGCAGGGCTTTCAGGGTGCTTTCTGTGACGCCCATGGATTGGGCCATTTGGGCGTAGGGCATGGCTTCAAAGTACCTCAATACGAAGACAGCGCGCTGGCGGTCTGGAAGGTTGTTGACCGCTTCCATGAAGGCATGCAGCGCTTCACCTTCGTCCCAAGAATCGTGGCCGTGCCACGCATTCCACGCGTTCGGATCTTCGATGTCGTGATGTTGGGCAGCACCTTGCTCGGATACTTCGGAGCTCCCCAAGGCCGTGTCGCCCCACCGAAGTCGATCCCGTTGTCGCTTGCGCAGGGCATCGAGAGCGGCTCGGTTCGCAATGGAGTGAACCCACGAATACAGGGCGCTGTCGCCGCGAAACGAATCGAGGTTTTGAGCGACTTTTAAAAAGGAATCTTGAAGGCAATCTGCCGCGTCGTCGTGGTTGCCGAGCATCCTTCTGAGGTGCCCGTAGAGCGGGCCATGCCATGCGCGAACCAAGGATCGAAAAGCTGCCTCGCGCGTTTTGGGATGACGAAGGGCTTCGATCAATTCGCGCTCCGAGGAATGGCCTTCAGGCAGATGCATGCGAGGGTGGGACGAACTTCGGGGCGGTTGGTTGAATCCCTCAGCCCTGATTGGATCGTTGGGTGGTCCAAACCCACAGCGCCACCCCCCCGAGGAACGTGCACACAGAAATCAATTCGGCCTGCGTCATGGTCATCCCCAGCCATTCAAATGTGGCATTCACACGGATCTTCTCCACCCAAAAGCGCTCGAATCCGTTGAACATCAGGTAGGCGGCAAAGACCTTTCCTGGTGTCTTCCAGCGCTTCCGGAAGGCCCAAAGCAAGGCAAACCCCAGAACTGCTGCGGTGGT
>JBDQOS010000163.1:0-5401 GCA_040261075.1 Flavobacteriales bacterium | reverse complement strand
TTCTTGCAGGTTACGGAGGGGGCCTTAGGGCCCTCTTCTTTTTGCCCCAATCTGTCGGGGCGAAATGCTCAGCTCTTTGCGCTGAGGTCCACGTGCACCACGGCCTTCGTTTCGAAAAACGGTTCTGAAAACCACGTCGTCAAAGGCGAGACGGCGGTGGGATGCTTCACCTCGCTGAGCTCTTCCGTCAAATCTCCTCCTTTCAAGTAGAGCACTCCGTTGGCCAAAGTGTGGCGCGAGGCAGGGGCAATTTTTCCTGTGATCCACGACAGGAACGGGGCCATGCGGGTGACCGCGCGGCTCACCACGAAATCGTACTGTCCGTCCACCTCCTCAGCACGGGCATGCAAAGCCCGCACGTTGGCGAGGCCTGCCGCTTCAGCAGCCGCTTGCACGACCTTGATTTTCTTTCCAATGCTGTCGCACAGCACGAAGTTTGTGTCGGGATGCAGCACGGCCAGAGGCAGGCCTGGGAAGCCACCTCCGGTTCCGACGTCGAGGACCGCAGAACCGGGTTCGAATCGCAGAACTTTGGCGATTCCCAAACTGTGCAGAACATGCCGTTCCATCACGTGAGGGTCTTTTCGGGAAATGACGTTGATGTGCTGGTTCCACTCCCAAACCGTGGAGGCCAAAGCGTCGAGCTGTTCCAGCTGACGTTTGGTGAGGTCGGGGAAATGGGGCAGAACGACGTCGCGTGCCGTCATGGTCGCCACGTCAAATCGTTTCGCGGGAAGTTTCGAGAATCTTGGCCATCATGTCGCGTGCCCGGAAAAGCTGGGCCTTGACCGTGCCAAGGGGCAAGTCGAGCTCCTCGGAAATTTCTTCGTAGCTCCGTTCCTCGAAATACCGGAGCTCTACGAGGCGGCGGTACCGGTCTTTCAATTGCGCCACAACCTCCCGCATCTTCTCCACTCGTTCCTGCTTTTGAAGGGCTTCCATGGGGTCGAGGCCGTCGTCCTTGACGCTGATTTCCATCCGGTCGCCGTCTTCGTTGGTGAACCCACGGTCAAGCGACAGGGCGTTGATGCGCTTCTTCCGAATGAAGTCGATGGTGTGGTTGGAAGCAATCTTGAACAGCCAAGTTGAAAAGGCAAAGGCCGGGGTGTATTGTGGAAGTTTCTTGAAGGCTTTGGTGAACGTCTCGATGGTCAAATCCTCGGCGTCGTCCTGGCTGAACACCATTCGGTTGATCAGGTGGAAGATGGCACCTTCGTACCGCTGCATGAGCTCCGCGTACGCTTTTTGGTCCTTCTCCTTGGTGGCACGAAGCACCAGCGCGAAGTCGTACTGCGCTTTTTCGGAGAGGTTGGGATTCACTTCCATGTGGTCGATTCAGAGGTTGCGCCTTTCCACCATGCCCAGCCTCGGAAGGCGCTCACCGCGGGATCCATGACAAGTTCCCACGCTTCGCGCCACGGCTGCCCGGCGTGGTGCAAGAACAATCCGAAGGTAAGCGTGCGTGCCATCAATGCCAACGCGGCGAGACCAACGGATGTCCCCGAAGGATTGTGGACAACCCCTGCCGTCAAGAGCAACGTCGCCAGGGTCGGCAACGCGAGTCGGAATTGAAGGGGTCGAGGGTAGGCGGAGCTTGCCGTGAAGTGCCGGGATTTCTGACGGCGCCAGGCAACCCAGGATGAGGGCCAAGACGACGCGGTTTGGGCGCATGGGTCGAGTTGAGTGGCAACCCGAGCGCCGCTTCTCGCCGCCTCTTGAAGCCACAAATCGTCGTCGCCAGAAAGCACGTGGGCGTGGGATTTGAAGCCGCCAACGTGATCCCACGTCGCACGGGTGAAGGCCAAGTTGCGCCCAAACGCCAGAAACGGTTTCTTGGCGCGCACTGCTCCGGCTGCTTGGTGGGCCAAGCGTCGTGCTTCGAGCCGTTGAAGTCGGCCGAGCAGCCCTCGATTTGCTTGCGGTCCGGATTCGGGAAGGCCGATGCCCACAAGCACGTCCCAGACGTTGCCTGCGCCTTCGGCCACGACGGCGAGCCAGCGCCGGTCCAGCGGTCGGCAATCTGCGTCGAGCAGGGCGACGACGTCCGAGGTTCCAAACCCAATGCCGGCCGCCAGGGCCTCCTTTTTTCCGGGGCGCGTTCGCGGCACGTTCAGCACAGCCCACCTGGGGTCACGAGCCGCCTCAGACTCGAGCAATTCACGGGTGCGGTCGGTGCTTCCGTGGTTGACGGCCACGAGGTGAACACGCATTCCTCGCGATTCTGCCTCGTCCAGGACAGGCCGAATCGCCGAAGCATAGCCCTCAACGTGGGCTTCTTCGTTGTGGAAGCAAGTCACAACGTCGCACGACACTCTTCGATTCGGTAAAAGCGTCGCGTCGCACGGCGCCTCTGCGCCCATGTTTACGCGGTCCCAGCGCCACGCCCAAACCACGTGGATGCCAGCGCCGAGAAGGGACAACAGCATCGGTTACCGGGTGACCACAATTTTCGTGAGCTGGACTTGGCCTGCCGCTCCACGCCATTCTACCAGGTACGTGCCTTCCGCCCACGCGGACGTGTGCCAGGAGGTCTGGGCGCTGCGCACTTCCGTTTCGACGACCGCACGCCCCACCATGTCCCGCACCACGGCCGTCCCGCTCGCCGCAGGCCAAACCAAGGTCACCTCCTCCGAAGTCGGCACCGGAAACGCCACGAGGTCAGGCGTGGTGAATGTTTCGGCACCCAACGATTCGTCCGGGCAAAATTGAACTTGGTCCGCCGCCCCAAACGCCCCGCCCGAGTCCACCACGTCGCCGTTGGGGTCGGTCAACGTCCAACTTCCCTCCCCAAAATCGCAACAGATGCCGTCTTCGTAGCTGTCCTCGATTCGGAAGAGGTAGCAGACCTCCTCCAAGCAGAATTCTTCGACGACGACCTCGCCGTTGGTGTCGTCTTGGTAGGGGCCTCCTTCGTACAGGGTTTGGCCCAAACGCTTCACGGTCCACGTCGTTTCGCTACCGTAGTCGTCCAAGACCAGGGTCAGGGTGTAGGTGTAGGTCGGGCCTTCGTACGACGTGAATTCCACGGTCGTGGTGTTGTTGAGGGCGTTGTCGTCGGCGACGCCGTTGGGCGTAATCACATTCACCTCCACGGTGTTTGTTCCGCCTTGCGAAAGGAAGGGGGGGAGGGTCACGACGTCGGTTTCGTATTGCTCCAAGGATCCGGCCCACGACTGCTGTTGGGTCGGGCCGCCGTTGACGCTGTATTCGAGCATGCAACTCGTCAATGTGTTGGTGCCGGTGTTGGTGACCGTCACTTCAATGGTCACGTCCTCCACACCGCAAAGCACGCTCTCCGGCGCGCCGGTGATGTTGACGCCGGCGTCGTTTTCAAAGCTGACGGCCCCGTCCGGGAAGCCGTCCCAAACTTCCGTGCCGGTCCCTGCCGGGTCCAAATACTCGGCCAGTCCCAATCCCCAGCTTACGTTGAATCTGCCGTACCAATCCGCTTGCCCATTGTTCACGCTTCCCGCGCACGCCGCGGCCCCGCCGTACAGCTGACCGATGACGCGGTGGTTTTGGTCAAACAACGGGGAGCCAGACGACCCTCCTTCAGTCACGCCAAGCTCCCATTCGTTGATGTACCAAACCGCGGCGCCCCCAGCTTGCTGCTGCGAAGGACTGTCGTCTTCGAAGCAGATTTTTTTCACGTCGCCGGAGGGGTGGTGGATGCCGACCGCGCTTGCGGGGATTGCCCCGGTCGCGTCCCAACCTGCGTACTGCACGTTGAAGGCGGCCGGAGGAGTTTGGCTCAATTCAATCAAGGCCACGTCGGATTGGCCGCTGTTGACCAGCAAGGTGCCGCCGCTGATGCTTTGGTTGGTGGGGCCGGAGTTGCCGGAGCAGGTCGCGGATTCGTGGTTGAAGTAGTAGACCCAGTTTCCAGGGTTGCCCAAACAGTGGTTCGCCGTCAAAAAGTAGGGCGTGCCGTCGTTCAAGGTGTTGTTGACCAAGGCTCCAGAACAAACCGCGAAGCCGCCTTGCACGATCAACGCCACGCTGCGCTTTTCCGTGGCCCACGTGGCGCCTTCCGGGCAGTTCACGTTGATGTTGCAATCGCCGCTGTTCCCAAACGGACCGCGTTCGCAGTCGTGCGGCCACCCGCTCAGCGCACGGTATCCTTGAACCACCTGGCTGATTTCAAGGGCAGGAAGGGCGGCGAGGGTGAGCGGCTGGCGGTACTCCACCACGAGCTCGTCGGTCGGCACAACGCCGGTGGCGAGTCCGCCCCAAGGTTTGACGTTGCGGTGGTCGAGGGCGCCAAGCACGTGCTCCCCGTCGGCCGAATGCAAGAACAGCATGCCTCCCTTCGGCACGTCGAACGTGCCAAACTGAACAGAAAGTCCCGTGGCATCGGGCGCGGAAACCGCCATGCGCCAGACCCGCCATGGACCCTCCACCGTCCACGCACCATGCGTCACGGCAGACCAGGCCACGTCGTGTTCCACCCCAAAACGCCACGGCGCCTCCTTGAAGCGGTCGGTCACAAGATCTTCCTGCGCCAGCGCCTCCCGGTCCAAGGCCGGAAGCACTTCGGCTGCGGGCCGAACGCCTGAGAGGAGGGGACTTCCGCCGTAGGTGATTTGGGCTTCCAGCGAATTGGGGGACATCCACCACAACAGGGCGAGGGAAAGCAGGATAAGGGGGTTTTTCATTTCGAAAGGGTTCAGCGGTAGGTGTAAATCAAGGAGCCTTCCCATCCCGAGAGCACCAACACGGTGGTTCCGTGAGGTGAACCTCGGAACGGAGTGAGGTCGGACGTCAAGGTGTCCAAAATCAAGGCCCGGCAGGGGTCGCCGGGAGAACGATGCACCCAGCGCAGGGGTTGCTTGGGCGGAAGGCTTTTCATCAGCGGACCGTCGGCTTCCAACGTGAACGCGTGCTCACCGCATCCCCCGCCGTACCTCACGACGGTTTGAAGCACGTCGCCTTCGACGGTTGCGGAGACGACCTCGAAAGGCGCCTCCGGCCAAGGCGCGCCCGCCGGATCAGGGGATGCCACCGCCACTTGCTCCCCTCGACACGAGGACCCAACAAGGATCCCCCCAATCCCCAACACCCAGAGCATCTTCCCCCAGCGGTTTTTCATGCGTCGAAGTTACTTTGACGCTTGCTTGCGACGCCCTTCGAGGGCGTGGAGTTCGTCACGGAGTCTCGCAGCCTCCATGAATTCCATGGCTTTTGCGGCACGTTCCATGTCGCGCTTGGTTTTGGCGAGGAGCTTGTCGAGGTCTGCAAGGGACATGGATTGCACCACCGGGTCGGTTGCGACCAACGGAACTTGGTCCGGTTCTGCTGCGTAGTTCTTGGGGCGGTTCGAGACCGAGTCGCTCTGCTCAAACAGCGTGCGTTTTTCCTTGCGGATTTGCTGGGGGGCCAAACCGTGAGCGTCGTTGTAGGC
>JBDQOS010000162.1:0-4194 GCA_040261075.1 Flavobacteriales bacterium | reverse complement strand
GTCCGGTGTAGATGGTCGCAATGCCTCCGGTCAACGGACGCGATGCAACGTCAACGTACCCCACGTTCCGAAGGTGAGCCAGGAAGTCGTCGCCCTCTGGGAACGCTTGCACGCTTTCCGGCAAGTACGTGTACGCCGACGCGTCCTTGCTGACCCACCTTCCCACCGCAGGCATGATGTGCTTGAAGTAGAGGCCGAAGAGTTGCTTGATTGGGAAGTGTTTGGGCTTGCTGAATTCCAAGACCAAACCCAAGCCGCCCGGCTTGAGCACCCGAAGCATGTCAGCCAGGCCGCCTTCGAGGTCTTCGAAATTTCGCACACCAAACGCCACGGTAAAGGCGTCAAAATGGCCCTCCTCAAACGGGAGAGAAACCGAATCGCCCTGGAGGAGTTCAATGCGGTCCGTCCAGCCGCGTGCAGCTACTTTTTCGCGTCCCACGTCGAGCATGCCAGCGCTGATGTCCACCCCAATGACGTGAACGTCGAGGCCCATGCGCACCGCCTCGATGGCAAAATCTGCGGTGCCTGTGGCGACGTCAAGGAGCTGACGAGGGTTCTCTTTGCGCAACATCCGAATGCACGCCTTGCGCCAAAGCACGTCAATGCCCAGCGAGAAAAAATGGTTCAAGAAATCGTAGCGATGTGCGATGCCATCGAACATGCGCGCCACTTGGTTTTTCTTGGCTTCTTCTTCAGAGGAGACGTAAGGGGTGATTCGGGTGCCCATGGCGTGGTTTTGTGCAAAGATGGAACAGGAGGGCACCGCAGGAGGTTCACCCCACCATGGTGTGTCCTTCCGGGTATTTGAAATGCGATTGCGAGGTCCTTCCGCCCACGGCAAAGGCGACGGTCAGGGTGCCAACGCGGCCGACGAACATCGCAATCGAAAGCACCACTTTTCCAGCGGAGGACAGGAGGGGCGTGAGGCCGGTGCTCAGACCGACCGTCCCCATTGCGCTGACATGTTCAAACGCCAAATCAAAAAAGGTCGTGGAGCCTTGCGTCAGGAGCGTCGATTCCGTCAGGGTAAGGACGAAAATGCCCACCAGGTTGCCGGCGAGGAAGAACAACAGCACACTGTAGGCCCTCGACCGAAGTACCCCGTTGACCGTCCGCTGAAAAATCTGGACGTGGTCGGCCCCGCGAACCGTGCGCCAAACGTCCGCGAGGACGATGGCCAACGTGGACGTCTTGATTCCGCCGCCGGTCGAGCTCGAGGAAGCCCCGATGAACATGAGGACCAAGAGCAAAAACAGCATGGGCATTCCGACCGCGCCAATGTCAACGGTGTTGAACCCGCTGGTGCGCGTCACGCTTTGGAACACGGCCGTAGTGAACTTGCCAAACCACGACATGCCTTCCATTGTCCCGGTCCACTCCAAGGCAGCGAACGCTGCGGTTCCAAGCCCCACAAGAATGAGCGAGAAGTACAAGGCAATCTTGGTCGGAAAGGAAATGGTCCTCCAGGGCTGCTTCATCCGTTCGCGCAGCTTTCCAACGTCGAACAAGTCAAACATGGCCACCATTCCCAAGGCTCCCAGAAAGACGAGCACAGTGATGACCCAATGCACAAGCCAGTTGTCGGCCACCCAGGGGTGTGCCAGGCCGTCTGTGAAGAGGGTGATGCCGGCGTTGTTGAAGGCGGAAACACTGTGAAACACGGAGGAGAAAACCCGCTCGCTCCACCCTGAAAACTCCACGTTGGGAGACCACAGCGCCGTCAACGCCAGGGCTCCCAAAGCCTCCAGTCCCAAGCACCAACCGACCACTTTTCCGAGGGTGCCGCTGCTTCCGAGGAGGTTGTCGCTGTTGACGAAGTCCTCAATGACGTCGTGCTGTTTGACGGCCACACCAAACTTGGAGGCGAGCGCCAAGAAGCTTCCAAAGGCAATGAAGTTCAATCCGCCCAATTGGATCAAAAAGAGCAGGACCCAATGGCCTTTGGAGGTGAAATACGTCATGGTGTCCACGCTCATCAACCCCGTCACGCACGTCGCGCTTGTGGAAGTGAAAAAGGCGTCCACGAGAGGCATGCCGCCGGGAAGGGTGGTCATTTGGGGCATGCTCAACAACCACGTTCCCACCGCAATGAGGAGCAAAAAACTCAGAATGAAAATGACGGCAGGGTGCAGGCGAACGCGCGGGAGGCGCGATCCAGGCCGCAACCATTCCATCACGATGGCAGCGAACAAATAGCCTTGCACCAAAACCGTGCTGAAGTCCCCAATGCTCGGCATCAGGACGGCAAGCGCCGAGCCGAGGGGTGGGGTGCCAAAGAGCACGTCGCCGGCTCCCTCGACGAGCAGAAGGGCCATGACAAGGCCTTCGGACCACGTTTCCCTGAAGAACTGGCGAGGCTGAAAGTGGTACAAGACACGAATCAGGTAGTGCAAGACGTAAAAGGCAAAGCTGACCTTGACGAGCTTAAACAGGTTGGCCGAAGTGGCTGCGTCGTGCTCGTACCCGTAATACACCGCCAACACAGACAGCGCCGTCAAGTTGACCAACAAGTTCAGCCACTGAAACGCGCCCAAGACGCGGTCCTTGCTGCCGTAAAGCCAAACGTTGGCCCGTTCACGAAAGGATTGCCACGTCAATGCAATGCAGAATGGGGGAGTTGGACTCGTGACAGCTCAGATTCCAAGGCTTGACGAGGGATCGGCACGACGCCAACCCGCTCGCACACCCAACCGCCGGCAAGGTTGGCGACTGCGGCCAACGCTTTGGATTCGACGCCCGAGGCGAGCAACAACGACGCCACCGCAATCACGGTGTCGCCAGCGCCGCTGACGTCCATGATTTCACGCGGCACCGCGGGGACGTGAGCGTGGTGAACGCCTTCTTCAGGGGCATGCATCCACGTGCCGTGTTCTCCCAGCGTCACCATGAGACGGGTGCACTGCAGCCGGTCCATCAAGGTTTCCACGGCGCACGCCATTGCTTCCCGGTTCTCTGGGTGGACGGGCGTTCCCAAGCCCAGGCCTTCGTTCAGTTCCTTCAAGTTGGGCTTGAACAGGGCGACACCGCGGTAGGCGTTGAAATGCCGAAGCTTGGGGTCCACCGCCACCGGCACGTCAGCCGCATCGCAAGCGCTCAAGACGCCCTCAATCAATTCGAGCGTCATCAAGCCTTTGTCGTAGTCTTCGACGACCACAACGTCAGGCGGGGTGGGGCTTGCAAGCAGCTCGCGCAGACGGCCCAGCGCTTCTTGCGCCACGTTGGCCGGCACCGGAGCGGTGCTCTCTTCGTCCACGCGTACAACGTGGTGTCCGCCGCTGATGACTCGGGTCTTGACGGTTGTGGGGCGAAGCGGGTCCACGGCGAGGTGAGGCGTGCACATGGTGGCAAGCAGGCGGGTCAAATCTTGCCCGGCTGAATCGTCGCCAACCACGCTGATCACGTCCACTTCAGCCCCGAGCGCCGTCAAGTTCTTGACCACGTTTCCTGCGCCACCGACGCGTTGCTCACGGCGGGTGACTTCCACCACCGGCACCGGGGCTTCCGGGCTGATGCGTGTCACCTTTCCCCACATGTAAGCGTCGACCATCACGTCGCCCACGACGCACACGCGAGGGGCGTCCCAGGGCAATTCTTGAAAGGGCAGCGGTGCGGAAGTTTCGCTCATGACCTCAAAGGTCGGAAGTTCAGGTCATTCGCTCAACTCAACTTGCGGCAAGCCTCGTCGATTCGACGAACTGCCTCCGCGAGCACGTCGTCCGCCGCGGCGTAGGACAGGCGAACGCATTCAGGCGTCCCAAACGCTGCGCCGCTCACCGTGGCCACCTTGGCTTCCTCGAGCAGGAAGAAGGCCACGTCGTCCGCGTTTTCGATCCGTTTGCCGTTGCAGGACTTGCCAAACAGCGCCGAAACGTCCGGGAACACGTAAAACGCGCCCATCGGCTGGTTCACTTTGAATCCCGGCACCTTGCTCAAGCCTTCCACCATCAGCGCCCGGCGACGACGAAACGCGTCGACCATGTCCGACACCATGGACGGGTCGGCCTCGAGCGCCACGGCTGCCGCGGCTTGGGTGATGGAGCACGGAGCCGACGTGAATTGGCCTTGAATCTTCGTGCACGCCGCGGCAATCCAGGTAGGGGCCGCGTTGGGAGCAGAAGTGGTGGCCGTTGCTGGGAATCCGGCAAAGGCCGAATTCTGCCGCCGGATGGGTGCCGCGACAGTGATCGACCATTC
>JBDQOS010000161.1:0-7710 GCA_040261075.1 Flavobacteriales bacterium | reverse complement strand
TCAAGGACCGGAAGGTCCAGGGACAGGATTCTCTGAGCGCGCATGGCGTACTTTCGCGTTACAACCCAAAGGTAGGGATGACACGCCTCAGCGTCAACGTCAACAAAATCGCCACCCTGCGAAACGCCCGTGGCGGAAAAGAACCCAACGTGGTCCTCGCTGCGCAACGCATTCAATCGTTTGGTGCAGACGGCATTACTGTCCACCCGCGGCCGGATGCGCGCCACATCACGTACGCGGACGTGCGCGAATTGCGTGACGTGGTCCACACCGAGTTCAACATCGAAGGCTACCCAAGCGACGATTTTGTGGCGATGGTCTGCGACGTCAAGCCCGAGCAGGTCACGCTTGTCCCCGATCCGCCTGACGTGCTGACCAGCAACGCCGGCTGGGCCGTCACTCAACATCGCGACCTGCTCCGATCCGTGCTGGAGGCGTTCAAGGCGGTTGGCATTCGAACGTCGTTGTTCATTGAAACCGACGAAGCCCAAATCCGAGCGGCCGCCGACGTCGGCGCCGACCGCATCGAACTCTACACCGAGTCGTTCGCGGTCCAACACCTCAAGGTTGGGCGCGAGGCGGCTGCGCCCTACGCCCAAGCGGCAACTTGGGCCCACGACGCCGGACTCGGGGTGAACGCGGGACACGACCTCAATTTGAGCAACCTGCGGGATTTCGCCGAAGCCGTCCCTCACCTCGACGAAGTGAGCATCGGGCACGCACTGATTTCAGACGCCCTGTACCTGGGGCTCTCCAACACCGTCGCCCAGTACCGCGCGTGCCTGCACCCCGTGAAATGACCCTTCACGCCCGACACCTCCCTTGCACCACGGACTCAGCCGCCCCGCACCTTGTGATCCTGCACGGGCTCCTCGGCAGCTCCGACAATTGGCAAACCCTCGGAAAGCGTTACGCCGAATCGCATCACGTGTGGATGCTCGACGCCCGAAACCACGGCCGATCCCCTCACGACCCGACCCACAGCTACGAGGCCATGGCGCAAGACGTGATGGACTTCCTCGACGCCCAAAAACTGGACAAAGTCCACTTGCTCGGCCACAGCATGGGCGGCAAAACGGTGTTGCTTCTCTCCCAGCGCCACCCTGAACGAGTCGAAAAGTTCATTGTGGCCGACATCGCAGCCCGAGCGTACACGCCTCACCACGGACCGATTTTTGACGCCCTCATGGCCACGTCGCCAGCTGGCGCAGAGTCGCGGGAAGACGTCGAAAACGTCCTGGGAAACGCCTTGAACCACGACCCCGTCCTTGTGCCGTTTTTGATGAAAGGGCTCCACCGAAGAAAAGAAGGCGGTTTCGCATGGCGGTTCAACGTTCCCGTGCTTCGCGACACGCTCCGCGACGTTGTCGGACACATTGAACTTGGCCTGAACACCCTTCCTGCGTTGTTCATTCGCGGCAGCGAAAGCAACTACGTTTCCGACGAAGACTTGGAGCTGCTCGAAGAGCACTTCTTGCACATGGATCATCACACCATTCAAGGTGCCGGCCACTGGCTGCACGCCCAGGCCCCTGACGAATTCTTCGAGGTTACTGCCGACTTCTTGGGGTAGCCCCCCCTCGTTCCAACCCCTTGGCTCCACGCATGAACCCACCTCGCGCTTTGGTGCCCTTGCGGCGCTCCCGCTGTTCTTCTTCCGGCAACTGCACAAAAGCGTGACACTCTTCACTGCACGTTCCTCGTGACGCTTCCTTGCAGGCTTCGCATTGAATCATCAAGATGTTGCACGTGGGGTTGCCGCAATTCACATGCGTGTCGCAAGACGCTCCGCAGGTGTGGCAATGAGCAATGACGTCTTCTGAAATCCGTTCTGCCATTCGCTCGTCGAACACGAAGTTCTTCCCTATGAATTTGTTGCGCAGTCCCGCTTCCTTGGCTTGGCGTGTGTACTCGATGATGCCGCCTTCGAGTTGGTGCACGTTTTTAAAGCCCTTGTGCTTGAGGTAGGCGCTGGCCTTTTCACACCGAATGCCCCCGGTGCAGTACATGACGATGTTGGTGTCTTTTTGGTCTTGGAACATCTCCTCCACCAGGTCGATTTCCTCCCGAAAGGTGTTCACGTCCGGACAAATCGCGCCCTCGAAATGCCCCACTTCGCTTTCGTACGAATTGCGCATGTCGATGAGGACCGTGTCGTCGCGGTCGGTGAGCTCGTTGAATTCCTCGGCCTTGAGGTGCTTGCCGCAGTCGGTGACGTCAAACGTGCCGTCCGCCAAGCCGTCCGCCACAATCTTTTCCCGAACGCGCACGATCAGTTTGAAGAAACTCTTCCCCTGCTCCACAGCCACGTTCAGTCGCAGGTTGGGCAGCCACCCAAGCGCCTCCACGTACGCCTTGAACTCCTCGAATCGCTCAGAAGGAAGGGAGATTTGAGCGTTGATTCCCTCCTTGGCGACGTACGTGCGTCCCAGCACCTCCATCCCCTCCCACGCCTTGTACAGCTCGTTCCGTGTCCGCTGAGGGTCCTCCAAATGAACATAGCGGTAAAAACTCATCGTGGTTCGTGGGCGGGTGTCCGCCTTCATGCGCTCAAGAAGCACGCGGCGGTCTTCGATGTTGTGCAGACGTTTCATACCTCGGTAAAGGTACGGCAGGCCCTTGCGGGTCATTTTGAGGTTTGTTGGATTTCGTTGTGACATTCCAAGCCTCGACTCAATGCATCTTGCCGTCAACCTCAAAGAAAAGACGTGAATCATGTTGGAGTTCTGCAAAACCGTCCTCAAGCGAGTGAGCTTTGACAGGCGCTTGTTCGCCCGCGAATTGAAGAAGAGCTTCTCGTGGCTGAGCTACGAAGACGCTTTGGCCCTCAAAACCTGGGCGCTGGCCACCTATTCCCACAGGTACGCCCAATTGATCGTCGCCACCTTCGCCGCGGTGCATTCCATGGAAGCCTGATTGAGCCACGTGCAACCTCAAGAGGGTATCTTCGCGTCCGTACTGCAAACACGGATGCAATGAAACACCTTTTCTCTCTTCTCACTTTGGGATGGATGACAGCTTTGGTTTGGGCCCAAACCGACACCTACCTCTCTTTGGAAATCAGCGCTGAAGGCGCTTCCGACGAGGACATCGTCTTCGTTACGCTGGAAACTCAACCCGGCATGATGGACGGCACAGCGACCTTGACTTTGATGGGAGACGACGAGCAATACGCGATGTTCGCCTTGCCCATGGGAACGATGCAAGGCACGGTCACGGCCTTCTTCGTGGACTGCCAAGGCGACTCGCTGATGGCAGAAACCTTCATGTCTTACGAAGGAGCGGACAGCTCGGGAATGACACTTTTGTGGGCTGAACTTGAACTTCCCTACTGCGACGAAGAGGACGAGGAAGAAGAGGAGGAGGAATTTGAAGGCTGGGACGACGACCTCGACCTCGACGCCCTCGAAGCCTACCTCGACAGCATGTGCGGCCAGGTGCTTAACCCTGACGCATGGATGTACTGTGGCCTCCTGGAATCCCTTTCCGACTGCATGAACGGCGACACTCTCGCTTGCCTTGAGTTGGACGAATGGTTGGACGAGGTCGAATGGACGTGGCAAGATGACGAGGAAGAAGAAGAGGAAGAGGAAACTGAATCCGACTGCAACGCCGAATTCACGGTGATGCAGGCGTTTGGAAACGACAGCCTGCCCATCTCGAACCTGTTGTGGGTCTACGTGTACGACTACGACGACAGCAACGACTACTTCTGGAGCTTTGGCGACGAGGGAACGAGCACCGATCCCTTCCCCACCTGGACCTACGAAACCGACGGGCCTTACGAATTGTGCTTGACGGTCTCCAACGACTCTGACAGCTGCAGCAACACCTTCTGCCAAACCCTTTCCCTGGACTCCATGGGCTGGTGGACCGGATTGGTGGATGGGTTTACGCTCAACGTTTTCGACGGCGGCACGGGCGGCAGCGTGAGCGAAGTGACCCTCGCGCCCGAAAGCGCGGTCTCCCTTTCGCTTTACCCCAACCCTGTTCAGGAGGGCAACCTCGGCGTGGCTTGGACGGGCAACGTGTCACACGCAGCCACGATTGACGTGCTTGGATTGGAAGGCCGCGTCATGGCAACCCGTTCTTGGAATGTGATTCCAGGCGCACAACGCACTTCGATCGACGTCAGCTCGCTCGCTTCAGGAGTCTATTTGGTTCGTCTCTCAGCGGGCGACCTCCAGCGCATCCAGCGCGTGGTGATCCGCTAAGCAACCTTGATCTCTTCAAGAACCCTCGCCCTTCAGCGGGGGTTTTTTCTTGCCCAAAAAAGCCACGTTGCGCTTGAGCCCTTCCAGCCCCGTGCGCTTGACCGCACTGTGGCGAAACACGTCACGGAACACCTCTTCCGTGAGGTCCTCCCAATCCGACTTCGTCATGTCCAGCAAGCGCGGGTGAGGGGCAAACCGAGGTTCAGACGTCGGAGTGGAATGGCGGTTCCACGGGCACACCTCTTGGCAGATGTCACACCCAAACATCCAATTCTCCATGTGGCCTTTCACCGGCTCGGGAATCGCCCCCCGCAGCTCGATGGTGAAATAGCTGATGCACTTGCTTCCGTCCACCACGTAGGGCTTGATGATCGCGTCTGTGGGACAGGCGTCGATGCATCGCGTGCACGTTCCGCAATGATCGGTCACAGGCGCGTCTGGCTCCAGCTCGACGTCGAGTAGCATCTCCGCCAAGAAGAAGTAACTCCCGTGGTTCTTGTTGAGCAGCAGGCTGTGCTTTCCGATCCACCCCAAGCCTGATCGCTCCGCCCACGCGCGTTCCAAAATGGGCGCCGAATCCACGTACACCCTGCCTCCCACATCGCCCCATTCCGCGCGCATCCACTTAAGCAACTCCTTGAGTTTCCACTTCAGCACGAAATGGTAGTCCTCTCCGTAGGCGTACTGCGCAATGCGCGGTGCTCCCGGGTCCGTGGCGCGATCGGGGTTGTGGTAATTGAACAACAAGCTCACCACGGAACGCGTCCCCGGAAGCAATTTCCTAGGGTCCAATCGTTTGTCAAAGTTGCCCTCCATGTAGGACATGTCGCCGTGCATTCCCTGCTTGAGCCACGACTCCATTCGAGGTGCTTCCTCGGTCAATTCGTGGGCCACGGAAATCCCCAGGGACGTGAACCCCAACTCCTGAGCGCGGCGCTTCAGCCACGCCGCTCGTTCCGAGGCCAGGTGCTTGGCTCGCGACATGCCTCAGGCGTCAAACAAGTCCCCTGAGCCCGCCGACGGCGTTCTGCCCAAATGCGCGTACGCCGCAGCCGTCGCCTGACGGCCTCTGGGCGTACGCACCAACAAGCCCTCTTGGATCAGGTAGGGTTCGTACACTTCTTCCAACGTCCCTGCGTTTTCACCAATGGCCGTGGCAAGCGTTCCAGCCCCCACGGGGCCACCCTTGAATTTGTCGATGATGGCCGTCAAAATGCGGTTGTCCATCTCGTCCAATCCCTTCTTGTCCACTTGCAAGGCGTCCAAAGCGTAGGCCGTCACATCCGGATCAATGCGCCCCGAGCCCTTCACTTGGGCGAAATCTCGTACACGTCGAAGGAGCGCATTGCTGATTCGCGGCGTGCCTCGACTACGCGAAGCAATCTCGTACGAAGCCTCCCCGTCAATTTCAATGTCCAAGATTCCTGCGGACCGCTCCACAATGTCCGTCAACGTTTTGGCATCGTAGTACTGCAACCTCAGGTTGATTCCAAAGCGCGCCCGCAACGGCGCCGTAAGCAACCCCGAACGGGTCGTGGCGCCCACCAAGGTGAACGGGTTGAGGTCGATTTGGACGGTCCTCGCGTTGGGACCCGTGTCAATCACAAGGTCGATCCGGTAATCCTCCATGGCGCTGTAGAGGTATTCCTCCACCACGGGTGACAACCTGTGGATCTCGTCAATGAAGAGCACGTCGTTGGGCTCGAGACTCGTCAGCAAGCCTGCGAGGTCTCCTGGCTTGTCGAGCACAGGCCCAGACGTGGTCCGAATGGCGACGCCCATTTCGTTGGCGACGATGTTCGCCAGAGTCGTCTTGCCAAGGCCGGGGGGGCCATGCAACAGGACGTGATCCAACGCTTCGGCACGCTGCCGAGCCGCGAGCACGAACACCTGAAGGTTGTCCATGGCCGCACGCTGGCCCGTGAAGTCTTCGAAACGCGCTGGCCGCAGGACACGGTCCAAATCCCCGTCCGAAGCCTGCTCCGCCTCTCCCCTCACGTCAAATTCGTCGTCCTGTAGCATCACAGCCAAGTTACCACGTACGGACATGAAAAAGCCCTCACTTGGGTGAGGGCTTTTCCCACGGACCATTCACAGCCCGCATGAAGTCGTTTACTCGACTTAGTGCGCCGTTTCCCCCGCCTTCAAGGGCACGATTTGAGGCACAAAGTCTTCTTCGAAATCGGGGTTGCTGTAGTCGTACGCCCAACGGTGCACCTCCGGCAAAGCACCAGGCCAGTTTCCGTGAATGTGCTCGACCGGGGTCGTCCATTCCAACGTATTTCCCTTCCAGGGGTTCTCCGTCGCGACTTGGCCTCGGAAGATGCTGTAGAAGAAGTTCCACAAGAAAGGCAACTGTCCAACAGCTCCGATGATGGCGAACGTCGAAATGATAGGTTGGAGGTCCATCACAAAGTCGAGGTATTCGAAGTTGCTGTAGTCGTAGTAACGACGTGGAGCACCAGCGAGGCCCACGAAGTGCATTGGGAAAAACACGCCGTAACCAGCCACCAAGGTGGTCCAGAAGTGCACGTAGCCCAACTTGGTGTTCATCATCCGGCCAAACATCTTGGGGAACCAGTGGTACACCCCGGCCAACATGCCGAAGATGGCGCTCATGCCCATCACAATGTGGAAGTGCGCCACGACGAAGTACGTGTCGTGCACGTTGACGTCAAGCGCAGAGTCTGCCAAGATGATGCCCGTCAATCCACCCGTCACGAACGTGCTGACCAAACCGATGCTGAAGAGCATGGCTGGCGTAAAACGCAGGTTGCCCTGCCACAACGTTGTGATGTAGTTGAAGGCCTTCACCGCGGAAGGAATGGCAATCAAAAGCGTCGTGAACACGAAGACCGAACCCAAGAAAGGGTTCATGCCTGTCACGAACATGTGGTGCCCCCAAACGATGAAACTCAGGAAACCAATGCCAAGAATCGACCCCACCATGGCCTTGTAACCGAAGATTGGTTTGCGTGAGTTGGTCGCGATGATTTCAGAACTGATGCCCAAAGCGGGCAACAACACGATGTACACTTCGGGGTGACCCAAGAACCAAAACAAGTGCTGGTACAAAATGGGGCTGCCGCCGGTCACGTCCAACGCCTCACCGCCAATGAAGATGTCGCTCAAGTAAAACGCCGTTCCCATGGAACGATCCATGAGGAGCAACACCACAGCAGACACCAACACGGGAAAGGACAACACGCCCAAAATAGCCGTCACCATGAAGGCCCAAATGGTCAGAGGCAAGCGCGTCATGCTCATGCCCTTGGTGCGGAGGTTAATCACAGTCACGATGTAGTTCAATCCGCCGAGCAACGAGCTCACCACGAACAAGGTCATGGAAATCAACCACAACGTCATGCCCAAGCCAGAGCCAGGCATCGCCTGAGGCAAAGCACTTAGCGGGGGGTAGACTGTCCAACCGCCCGACGCCGCTCCGCCCTCCACAAAAAGGGAGAAGATCATGATGACACTGGACACCGCGAAGAAC
>JBDQOS010000160.1:0-4255 GCA_040261075.1 Flavobacteriales bacterium | reverse complement strand
TCAGGTCGAGCGCCCCTTTTTGGCCGGAGCGTTGGGGTCCTTTGGGAAGAGGCGCGGTGTTGGCGGCTGAAGAAACGGAGGCAGGAGGTGGCTTGGACCTGGCGGTGTCAGCCGTGGAGTCCGCGGTCTTCGACGTCTTGGGACGCGAGGTCGCCTGAAGCGCCGAGGAGAGCCAAAAAGCTCACCACCACACCCGCTTGAGTTTCCCACGCATCCTCAAACAAGCAGGTAAGAACGACCACCAACCCGCCCCAAAGGCACGCTCTTGAGGCCGACCTGAACGCCGACCACCACGACCACCCCAATCCCAACCACAGGAGCAAGGCGACGAGGCCTCCGGCGACGGCCCAGGTCAAATGCTGCATGTGAGCGCGGTGGCGGTGCTGCGGGGCAAGTGAGGAACCCAACTCGCGGTAGCTTTCCTCCATGGCCAAGCCGGTGTCGCCCATTCCGTGACCCCAAATGGGCGCGCGTCTCCAGGCTCGAAGCCCCGCTCGCCAATGCGCAAACCGTTGCAGGACGGCGTTGCCCGAAGGGCTTCCGCCGTCACGCCACATTTCCCATTCGCGACGCAATTCGCGCATGCGCAAGGCCAATCCTCGGGCCTCGGTGATGTTGGTTGAGCCGTTCTCGATCGCCCGTACCTCGTCGGGCAAAAGCTTGCGAATGTGTTCGCCGTCCTTGGGCCACCCTTTGGAGGTCACATAGCGCAACAGGCGGTCGCGGTTGGTGAACCCTTGTGCGTTGGGGAAATCCAGCGGAACCTCGCTGACCTCCGACCAGGCTTCCGGCCATTCCTTTTCGCAAACGAGCACGTGCAGCCGGTGCCCCCCTTCGGACAACGCCCGTTGCGGGGCATGCGTGTACCGGTTCCCCAGAGCGGTGTGTTCCGGCAGCTCCCCGTGGGGGCTGGGAAGCGGCACAGGCTGAAGCCAAACGGCTGCTGCCGCTACGCCCCCCAGGACCGAGCCAACCACGCCCCACCGCATAAGGGCGCGTTGCTGCGGCCACGCATCCCACGCCACCCAAAGCACGGACAGCGGCAAGAGAACCGCGCTGGTCAGGGACCCCGTCACAGCGGAAAAGGCCGCCCAGCAACAGACAAACACGGCGACGAGCCACTTTGGCTGGGTGCGTGCGCCCCAGACCAACCCGAGACTTGCCAGCGTCGACAACCGAATGTGGGACATCCACGGCGACCAATCGCGTCCAACAAGTTCCACGCCTTGGAACCCTTTCCAAGTGCCCCAAACAAGGCACCCGAGAAGCGCAAGTCCCGCACTTCGAAAAACCCATGTCGAGGCCTGCGCAAACGAAAGCGGCACCCACAACCAAGCGCCTGCAAGAAGCAGCATCGGAAGTTGGATCGCCCAAAGTCGCGCCCCCCAAACCATGTCTTCAGTCCAAATCAGAGAAGCTGTTTGCCACCCGAGCACCAGCGCCAGCCAGAACCACGGGGCCTTTCGAACCCTTTCCCAGGACCAAGAAAAAGGCGTCTTCATCGCCATTCCTAGGGCGCATGCCGTGACCCAAGCCGTGCCAACGGACATCGCGGCATGCGACCACGGCGCACCCCAAATCAACAGGGCCCATCCTCCCAGGGCGGCTTCAGCAGGCCTGGGCAACGTCATCAAGGTCGGGCTTCAGATCCGGTCAACAGAGCGGCGTACTCCCCTGTTTCCAGAAGTTCCACGGCGCGCAACGCCACCGGATCGTGAACCAACCCGTGCCGGTACTCCCCGGACGTGTTGTAAAGGTGCGCCACCAATTCCTGTTCCAACGCCCGTTGAACCTCGGACTTGTGCCGCTCGAGGTCGGCGACGACGTTGGCCTGCAAGCCCGCTTTGAGTGCCTCAAGCGCGGCCACGTTTTCCACGTCCAGCAACTCTTCTTGAGCCGTGGTTTGGAGCGTTTCGAAGGCCTTCATGGTTTGGGAAGCGTAAGGGACTTCGGCCAAGGAGGCGACCTCGTTCACGAAGACGTGCCAGGTCGCCTCGGACAAGGAGAATTCCGCGGCGTCGTCCGGCACGCGAAGTTGCTCGCGTTGCTGCACTGCAAAGTCAAACAGCACCCCGTTCTCAAGCAGTCCTTGGAGCACGTAATTCGACTCCGGCAGAGGGATTTCGACGTCCGGGATGACGCCACGGCCTTCGAGCACCTCCCGGCCGCTCGCGGTGTAAAAGGTTTTGAGGGTGGAGTCTGCTTGTGCGTGAACTTCGCCGGCGTCGTCACGGTGGCTGTAATCAAGGCGTTGAACACACCGTCCACTTGGCGTGTAATATTTCGCCACCGTCACCTTCATCCGGGTGCCGTACGCGAGTTTTTTGGTCTGTTGTACCAGCCCCTTCCCAAACGACTCGGACCCCACCACGATTCCCCGGTCCAAATCCTGCACCGTTCCTGCCACGATTTCACTTGCAGAGGCCGATTTGCCGTCCACCAAAATCGCAATCGGCAGGTCCGGACGAAGGGCGTTCGCGCGCGTTTTGTAGGACTTGTTCCAGTCGGGGGTTTTGCCTTTGGTGCTGACCACTTCCTGCCCTTTTCCGACAAAGAGGTTGACCATGGCGATGGCCTCGCGGAGCAACCCGCCGCCGTTCCCACGCAGGTCGATGACGACGTTTTCTGCACCGAGGGAGTCGGTGAGGTTGACGAGCGCCTTGCGCACTTCGCTGCTTGCCGTTTTCGTGAACGAGCTCAAGGCCAAATACCCGGTCTTTTCACTCAACATGCCCTGGTACGGGACGTCCGGAACCTTGACTTTTTGGCGTTGCAAAGTGAAGGAAAGGAATTCCCGAGTTCCCGGCCGTTCGATCTCGACTTGGACCTCCGTGCCGGTTGCACCTTGAAGAAGGTCGCCGATCTGTTCTTGTTCGAGGCCGGATATGTCTCGGCCGTCGACGCGCTTGAGGACGTCGCCGAGTCGGATTCCCGCAACGTCGGCGGGTTCGCCCTCGAGCAGGTCGACCACGACGGTTGAGCCTTTTTTGGTTTCAATGCTGGCGCCCACGCCGCCGTATTCCCCGGTTTGCATGAACCGAACGTCCTCCATTTTGGACTCCGGGAAATACCTGGTGTAGGGGTCGAGCTGCTCGAGCATCGCCTTGATTCCGGTCTCCATCAATTCTCCCGGCGCGAGCTCGTCGACGTAGAACAAATTGAGTTCTCGGAAAGCCGATTGCATGATTTCGAGCTGCTTCGACATTTCGAAGTAGTCGTCCTTGACGGCGGTGGCAGCCAAAAGAAACACGAGGGCTGCAGGGAGCCCGAGCAAAATCATCAATCGACGCATGCGAAGCGAGGTTCAGGAAGGGTTCGAACGAGCGGAATCCGACGCAGCATTCACTTCGTCAGCCAAGCGCTTGCAGACGCGTCGCAGCAGGAGCTGGCAGTCCGCAAACGTTGGAATCTCGTTTCCCACAAAGATGAACACGACGGCCCATTGCGGGGCGCCCGGTTCCCAATTTTTGGCGAGCGCGGTTTTTTCCACCCGCCAGGCTTCCCGCAAAAGGCGCTTGATGCGGTTTCGATCCACGGCGCGGCGGAACCGCTTTTTCCCCACGGAAAAGGCAGCTTGGAACGGCACGGGATGGGGGAGTTCGGCACGGGTGGCGCGAACGAGCACAGGAAACGCCTTGATTTTCAGCCCCTTCTCAAACGCAAGGTCCATCAATGCGGTCGACTTCAACCGCTCGCGCTTGGAAAGGGTGTGCACTCAGCCTGCGATGTATTGCTCCAGCGCCATGGTCATGGAGGGAGCCTTGGCGGTAGGCGCGTTGATGTCAATGCGCAATCCGGCGGCTTCTGCAGCCTTGGCTGTGGTGGGCCCAAACACCGCAATGCGCGTCGTTCCCTGCTCAAAATCCGGGAAGTTCTTGAACAACGACTCGATTCCGCTCGGGCTGAAAAACACCAAAACGTCGTATTTGACGTCGCTCAGGTCACTCAGGTCGGAGCAGACCGTGCGGTACATGACGGCTCGGGAATACGTAAACCCACCCGCCTCCAAGGCATTGGGAATGCTGTCCTTCAGCAAATCTGAACAGGGCAAAAGGAACGTTTCGCTCTTGTGCTTTTTCATCAGGGCCACCACCTCGTCAAACTTGATGGTCCCGTGGAAGATTTTGCGCTTTCGGTACTGCACGTATTTCTGCAGGTAGTACGCCGTGCTCTCGGAGATGCAGAAGTACTTCATGGAGTCGGGCACTTCGAAGCGCATTTCCTTCGCCATCCGGAAATAGTGGTCTACGGCAAG
>JBDQOS010000159.1:0-3913 GCA_040261075.1 Flavobacteriales bacterium | reverse complement strand
GACATGGAGCGAATCGTGTCGGACCTCATGCGGATACGTTCTTTTGCAGGTCAGGAACGATTTCAGGGGTTTTCAGAGGAAGTTCGCTTCCTGCTCGAAGACTTCCAAGAGCTTGATGTGCGGGACGTCGAGCGGATGCGTGGCTCGGGAAGTCGGAGTTTTGAAGAGCGCACCTACGTCTTGCTGGAACAGCGCATCCAAGAAATCTTGTTGCAATGCGGCGTGGAGTTGGGGTGGTTTGTCAACCGAGGTCTGCTCCAAAAAATCGGCACCGTCGAGCAAGACCTTCCCTTGGAGGAACTCGAAAAGTGGATGACGCGCGACGACAACCCTTTGGAGCCCCTCGAACTGAACTTTGACCTCGAGACCATGTCGCTTCTTGACCGGGACGGAAACCAAGACCCGAGTGCATGGCCGGACGGCACGGCCTCTTCAGGAGCTGGAAATGCAGATCTTCCTGCCGAATGGCAGGCCATGCAGGACATGATGCAGCGCATCTTGACTTTGGTGGAATCTCAAGATGCGCGCATCGCCGCCCTGGAAAGGGGCACGACCGCACCGGGATTGCAAGTCGGTTCCCCTGGCACGGGAAACACCGGCACCTCCCAGGGAGACCTTGCCCGCGGCACGTGGCAACCCGAACGCCCCACCCCAAGTACGGATCCGGCGTTAAGCGCACTCAACTTGCCGGCGTCCTTCGACGTGAAGTTTTACGAAGGGAGTTCGCGTTTGACCTTGACGTCTCAGCTTCAGCTCAACGAAGTCGTCGAATACATGGGCATGTACCCGCAACTTCGAGTGGTGTGTACCGGGCACGCGGACGTGACGGGCGACCGTGCCGCGAATTTGGCCTTGTCGAAAAGGCGCGCCCAGGCCGTGCGGTCCCACCTTCTTGAAAGCGGGGTCGCCTCGACGCGGGTGGTGTTGAATTATTTCGGAGAAGAACGCGCGGCCAACCGGGGAGCCTTGGACAGACGGGTCGAGGTGGCGTTCTTTGTGGGCGATTGATCCCAACTCATGAAAATCATTTGCATCGGGCGCAACTACGCCGACCACGCCAAGGAATTGGGCAACCACGTGCCTGAACAACCCGTGGTCTTTCTCAAGCCCCAAAGCGCCATTCTCAGCCACAAGCACCCGTTTTACATCCCAGAATGGACGCGAGAGGTGCACCACGAAGTAGAATTGGTGGTGAAGGTGGATCGGTTGGGGAAAACCATCTCGGAAGAACACGCGCCGCGCTACTACAACGAGGTGGCACTGGGCTTGGACTTCACGGCGAGAGACATTCAAGCTCAACTCAAGGACAAGGGGCATCCGTGGGAGCGCGCCAAAGCGTTTGACGGATCGGCGGTGATCGGGCAGTTCATGTCGCTTGCCGAGCTGGGCAAGCCTGTTCAGGATTTGCACTTTTCTCTCCGAAACCACGACGAAGTGGTGCAGCAAGGCCACACGGCAGACATGCTGTTTTCGGTCAACCGATTGATTTCCGAGGTTTCGCAATTCATGACGTTGAAAGTGGGCGATTTGATCTTCACAGGAACCCCGGCAGGGGTGGGCGCAATTAAATCCGGAGACCGGCTTGTGGGGAACCTCGAAGGGCACGACCTTTTCGCGGTGAACATCAAATGAACGGCGCATGCACGTGTCCCTCATCGGATTCATGGGGTCGGGAAAGACCACCGTGGGCCAAGCCTTGGCGAAGCGACTCGATCGCCCCTTTGTAGATACAGACGTGGAGGTGGAGCGAATGCTGGGCATGCCTGTACCTCAAATCTTTGAAGAACTCGGGGAAGCCGCATTTCGAGAGGCCGAGCAGGACGCACTCTCCGACGCCTTGCGCCCCTTGGATCCGGTGGTTTTGGCCACGGGTGGGGGAGCACCGTGCGCAGAAGGAGCGATGGAATGGATGCGCCGTCGGTCCTTGGTGATTGGACTTCAGCCGCCGCTGGAAATTCTCCTCGCCCGGCTGGAAGCTTCCATTTCAACTCGGCCCTTGCTCGCAGGAAAAAGGGGGAAGGCCTTGGAACAGCACGTCCAGCGCTTGATGCTGACACGTGCGGCATGCTATGCCTCGGCCCACGTCACCTGGAAAGAAGATTTGAGCAGCGAGGAGGCCCTTGACGATGCCCTCGCCCGGGTGCGTTGGCGGTTGGAGCCTTGACGCCTCGGCCGGTTAGACGGAAGCCGGACGTTCCAAGTGAACGGCGGCATTCTCCGGGTTGGACAAATCCACGGCAATGTGCTCGTTCAAGTGGGTGCTCAACGTAAGTCCGCAATAGTCGGCGCGTATTGGGAACGCCCGATGCTTGCGGTCGACTAGGACGGCCGTGTGAACCTCACGTGGTCGGCCTTGGAGCAAGAATTGCACGCCATGAATGAGGGTGCGGCCTGAATTGAGCACGTCGTCAATCAACAGGACGATGCGGTCTGTCAACGCATCCGGGTTCAAGTTCAGTGAAATGTCGTGATCCAAAGGCAAGTCTTTGTGCATGGACAACGTGCCGATGACGATGTCCAGGCTGGACAATTCCCGCAACCTGCGGGCCAGCGCTTCGCATACGGCCAAACCTTGCCCGTCCACCCCGACCAAAATCAACTGCTCCTCTTGGTAGTGAACTTCCAAAATCTCACGCGCCATCCGATCCAGTTTTCGGACGATGGTCTCGTTGGGCATCACCAGGTCTCGAATTGTGCTCATGCTTGCAAGTTCGGTTGAAATCCTGGGATTCGCTCCATGCGCACCACCGCCTCGACGTGGGCCGTGTGCGGGAATTGGTCAACGAGTTTCAGGGATTTGATTTCGTATCCGTGTATGCGCAATTCGTCGAGGTCACGCGCTTGGGTGGCTGGATTGCAACTGACGTACACGATGCGCTGCGCACCGAGCCGCATGACTTTGCGCAAGGTTTTGGGTGAAATGCCCGCACGAGGGGGGTCCAAAATCACCGTGTGAATTTTGCCCTGATATTCCGGGTGCTCGAGCAAGAATTTGCCTGCGTCTGCGGCAACAAAAGTCACCCCAGTCAGGCCGTTTGCGTTCGCTGCCTCGCGAGCATCCTCAATGGCTTGGGGCACGATGTCCACCCCGACAACCGGGGTTTGAGCGTGTTTCGCGACGAGCTGGCCGATGGTTCCAGTGCCGCAAAACAAGTCCATGATGACGTCGTTGGGTCGCTGATCCACCCCTTCAAGTGCCAAGGCAAGCACTTCCGCATAGAGCCGTTCTGCGCTTTTGGGGTTGGTTTGAAAAAACGAGCCCATGCTGATCCCAAACGACAGCCCGTGCAACACCTCCGTCACGGTGCTGTCCCCCCAAATCACTCGTGGCAAGCCGTCCCGCGCCTCTACCCGTTCGCCTTTGTCGTCGTTCACGGTGTGCAAAATCCCTTTCACGCGCTCGCCCCACAATTCCTGAATCAGCTTCACAAATCCTTCCTCGTCAAGTGGTGCGTCGGAGGTGGTCACAAGGTTGACGAGCAACCCTTGGTCCGCGTAGCTTTTTCGGACGACCAAAAAGCGGAAGAAGCCTTCGCGCTTGGGGGGGTGCCATGCGGGCAGACCGGTGCGTTCACACCAGTCACGGATGCGATGCAAAGTCGATTCGACCAGCTCGTCAAACAGGCCGCTGTCCGCGTCCAAATTTTCCACCGCCCACCACGTTCCGCGGTGCTTGAACCCGAGCCCAAAGTCGTCCGCCTTCTCGTCTGTCTCGAGGTCATGCCGAATTTCGGAGAAGCTGTACTCCATCTTGTTCCGGTAATGCCAAGTCAGGGGAGAGGCCACCAGACCCTCGTAGTGCTCCTCGATGTTGTCGATGTTCCCGACGCGGCGGTACAGGTCGAGCGCGGTTTGTTCTTTCCACGCGTGCTGCTTCTCCAAAGGCACGCTCGCATAGGGGGCGCCAGGAATG
>JBDQOS010000158.1:0-4680 GCA_040261075.1 Flavobacteriales bacterium | reverse complement strand
CCGCGCGGAGGCGAGAGAGCGAGGCCGGGCGTCCGCCGCGCTGCGAGGCGGACGCCCGGGCCGGCAAGCGGCGGCGATCGATCCGCGTGTGCGGGGGCGGGATCCTTACGGCGGAGACGGTATCATCTGTGTCCGCCGAGTGCCGACCCCTGCTCGCCCCGCGATCGGCTCCCGAGGATTATTGTCTGACGCACTGGTGTGGAGCCCCTCTAAGCACACGGCCGGGTGAGGCTGTAAACACCAGACGGTACCGGGCCCACGACGTCCACCGTACTCAGTTTCAGTTATCCTTGGAGCCGCCAGTACTGCGCTGTGCCACCGATTTTGTACCGCCCAACGGGTCGGGCAACCCCATCAACATGTGCAGCCGGGCCACGCCGGTGTCGAAGCTTTGGGTCCACTTCATGCCCTCGGCATCCCAAACAATGAACTCCACGCTTCCTCCTCCAATGTCCATGGTCAAACAGGTCTCCGTGGGCGGTTCGGGGAAATTGAGAAGGATGCCTTCCTGGATGAGGCGGGCCTCGTGCTGGCCCGAAATGATTTGAATGTCAAACCCCGTCAGTTCCTTGGCTTGGGCGACGAATTCGTGGCCGTTCTTGGCGTCGCGCATGGCACTTGTGGCCAAGACATGAATCTCTTCCACGCGGTAGTTCCTGAGCGCCTCCCGCATGGACACCAAGGCGTCAAGGCCACGGGCCATCCGGTCTGGCCGAATCACGCCCTTGGCCACTCCGCCCTGGCCAAGCCGGACGGGAATGCGCTGTCCAAAGACCGGAATCCAGCCCGCCGAAGCACCCACGTCCACAACGCGGAGGTTGAACGTGTTGGTTCCACAATCGATGACGGCGACACGGCGGAGGTTGTTCATGCGGTTCAGGTCGGGTTGCAGCAGTTTGTTGCCTTCGTTTTCCTCACAGGGCTCCAGAGTCCGGTCTTACGGTCCAGCGCACAAGTTCGCGGAAGGTGGGGCGTTTGCCGTACATCAAGATCGCCACGCGGTACACGCGGGCGGCCAAACCGACAAGCAGAACGGCGGTTGCGGCGAGAAGCGCCATGCTCAACGTCACGTGCCACCACGGCACGCCCATGGGAAGCCGGACCATCATGGAGATGGGGGAAGAAAACGGCACGAAGGAACTCACCACCGCCAAGGTGCTCTCCGGCGCCTCGATGCTCATCGAGGCCAGGATGTAGCTGAACAAAAGCGGGGTCATGACGGGCAGAAGCAGGTACTGCGCGTCCGACTCCTGTTCGACCATGGCACCGATCGTAGCGAAAAACGCGCCGTACATGGCGTAGCCCAGCACGAAGTAGATGGCGGCGCACCCCAGCATGACCGCCCAATCGATGTCGAGCAAAAAGGCCAGCTCATCCTGGGCGGCCAGGACCGTTTGGAAGTCGGCCGTGCCCGCGGTCATGCCCTGAGCAGCGGTCCAGGAATCCAACCACGCGCTCTGTTCGACAGCTGTTCCGAGGAAGAAAAACAGGACCCAACTCAGCGCGGTCCAACCGAGGATTTGGGTGAGGCCCACAAGCCCGATTCCGGCAATCTTGCCGGCCAACAGCTGCGAAGGCCGGACCGTACTCAAGACCACCTCCACGATGCGGTTGGATTTCTCCTCGATCACCCCGCGCATCACGTGCATGCCGTACACCATCACAAACGTGAGCATGAACAAGCTGAAGACGAAGCCGAGTGCCCCTTGGCCCTCCCCCTTGCGCTCTCCTGTGGCGATGTCGAGGCCCACCAAGGAGATGTCCGTTTGCAACGCCAAATACGCGTCGTAGTCGAGGTCCGACTGCTCCCGCACTTTGAGGCGTTCGATGGCGTGACTGAGGTCGCGCTCGACCCAGCGTTTGGCCCGGCTGCTCGGGGGCGTCAAATGCAAAAGCTGGGCCTTCTCACTCTGCACCACGCCTTCGTCGAGTTCCACCATGCACGTGAACCCGCCGGCGCTCAATTCCTCCTTCGTCTTCACCTCACGGCCAAACCGGTAAGTGAGAAGCTTGCGCTCGGGGTAACAGGTCGGGCAGGTTGGGACGAATTGGCCGTCCGAGGTGGGCACGGTCAGCAAGCCGTCGTGGTCCGCCACCCACACCACGGTGGGCTCCTCTGTGCTTTGGGTGAGAAGGACGAGGCCGGCGACGAGGCCGACCATCAACACGGGCCCGAGCAACGTCGCCACGAGAAACGCCCGGCGCCGAACACGCGTGACGTATTCGCGACGCACCACCGTTCGCCAGATTTCGAAAGCGCGGCTGGGGGAACTCATGGCGCGGCGGATTCAACGGTTTGGACAAAGACCTCCTCCATAGAAAGGCGGAGCGGCCGGGCTTCGAGAACGCGGACGTGCTGGACAGCCCACGCCAAAAACTCAGGCATCGCCCAGCCTTCTGGCAACGCCAACTCCAAGTCATGTACGTCGCTGGATTCCGCTCGCGTGTGTTTGGAGAGCAGTTCAGCGCGGGCTCCAAGCTCGGCCACGAACGCCATCAAGTTGCCCTGAACGGCCACGCGAATGCGGCCTTTCCGAGCGTCTTCACGCACCGCGTCGGTCGCTCCGGAAAGCACCTTTTTCCCGCGGTGCAACAAGATCACTTCGTCGCACAAGGCCTCCACCGAGCCCATGTCGTGGGTCGAAAGCAAGAGCGTCGTGCCGTGGTCCTTGACCAAGCGAAGCATTTCGTTGCGGACCAAGCCCGCGTTGATGGGGTCGAGGCCGCTGAAGGGCTCGTCGAGGATCAGGAGCTCAGGACGGTGCAAAACGGTGGCGATGAACTGGATTTTTTGGGCCATGCCCTTGCTCAGGTCGGCCACCTCACGGTTCCACCACCCTTCCACTTCGAGCCGTTCGAACCAGGCTTTGAGCTCGCGTTCCGCGTCGGAACGGGCCATGCCGCGCAACGTGGCGAAGTAGAGCACCTGCTCGGCCACGCGCATGCTTTTGTAGAGTCCCCGTTCTTCCGGCAGGTACCCCATGCGGGACAGCAAGTCGCGGTGGTGGGGCTGTCCCCACATGCGCAGCTCTCCTTGATCGGGCTTCGTGATGCCCGTCACCATCCGAAGCAGGGTCGTTTTGCCTGCGCCGTTGGGACCGAGCAAGCCCACAATGCGACCCTCCTGCACTACCGCGTCAAGCGGGGCCAAGGCCACGTGGTCGCCAAACGACTTGCATACGCCTTGGGTGTGGAGGACGGGAGTCATGGTTACGAGAACATGTCCCGGACCTTGTCGAAGAAGCCGCGCTCCCCGTGGTCCGGTTCAGGCTGAAAGTTCGCGGATTCGCGGAGATCTTCCAACGCCTTCGTCTCGTCTTTTGTCAACTTCTTGGGCGTCCACACGTTGAGGTTCACGAGCAAATCGCCGTTGCCGTAGCTGTCCACCGAGGGCAACCCTTTGCCACGCAGGCGGACGATTTTGCCGCTCTGCGTGCCGGCGTCCACCTTGATTTTCGCCTTGCCGCCAAGAAGCGGCACCTCTGCCGTCGAACCCAGAGCCGCGTCCACAAAGCTGATGTAATGGTCGTGATGCAGGTTCTTCCCGTTGCGCTGGAACGTCTCGTGAGGCAAGACCTCCACCAACACGATGAGGTCGCCTGGAACGCCTCCCAAAGGAGCGCCGTTGCCTTCGCCGCGCACGCTGAGTTGCATGCCGTCTTCGACGCCTGCGGGAATTTCAAGGGTTACCACCGCTTCTTCGCGCTTCATGCCCATTTCGTCCGTGCCGCTCGGCTTGCGCGTGATGCTCTGACCGGTGCCGTGGCACACGTTGCAGGTCGACGCCGTTTGCATTTGGCCCAAGATGGTGTTGGTCACACGGCGCACTTGGCCCGTCCCATGGCAGGTGGTGCAATCTGCATGTTCCACCCCGGGAGCTTGCACTTGCTTGAACACCTTGACCTTCTTGTTGACGCCCTCTGCCACTTCTTCCAAAGTCAGCTTGACTTTGATGCGAAGGTTGGCTCCCTTCATCCGTCGCCGGCGGCCGCCACCCCCACCTCCCCCGCCAAAGGCGCCACCGAAGATGTCACCAAACTGCGAGAAGATGTCGTCCATGTTCATGCCCCCTCCGCCAAATCCTCCGGGACCGCCGCGCATGCCGTCGTGGCCAAAGCGGTCGTACTGCTGGCGCTTGGTGTCGTCGCTGAGCACCTCGTAAGCCTCCGCAGCCTCCTTGAACTTTTCTTCCGCCGAGGCGTCGTCCGGGTTTTTGTCCGGGTGGTACTTCAGCGCCAGCTTGCGGTAGGCCTTCTTGATGTCGGCCGCCGAAGCGCCTTTGGAGACGCCGAGGGTTTCGTAGTAATCGCGTTTGGCCATGATGCCTTATTGCCCCACCACCACCTTGGCGTAGCGCATGATTTTGTCGTTCAACGTGTAGCCCGGCTCCACCACATCGACCACCTTGCCCGCGAGGTCCGGTGTGGGTGCGGGGATGTTGGTAATGGCTTCGTGCAGGTCGACGTCAAACGAGTCGCCTTGCTTCACCTCCATCTTGGCAAGGCCTTGGGCCTCGAGCAACTGGCGCAGCTTCGTGTGAATCAACGCCTGGCCTTCGCGCGTCACGTTCGCGTCGTCGCTGGGGTTGGCCGCAGCGCGATCGAAATCGTCGAGCACGGGCAGGAGTTTTTCCAGCACGTCCATGGACGCGTTGCGAATCAAGTCGCCGCGCTCACGCAT
>JBDQOS010000157.1:0-16462 GCA_040261075.1 Flavobacteriales bacterium | reverse complement strand
GTCCCACCCCTTCTCGAATCACGGGGATGACCCCACCGGGCTGGTCCCATTCAAGCGACGACAAGAACCTTGCTTCAGCACGATTCCAATCGTCCTCGTTTGCCGCATGAAGAACGGCCAAGGAATCCCCGGCATGAACCGAACTGCCTGCAAGCGTGAGTTCAGAAAGTCCCACACTCGGGTCGATTGGGGCATCCGGACGCGTGCGTCCCCCTCCGAGCTCCACCACAGTCATTCCAACTTGGCGCACGTCGTAGCCACTGAGCTTGCCACTGTGTGGAGCTCGAACGGCACGCACCACGTTCGCGGCAGGCAACACTTGCTCCGGGCGCTCCGTCACGCGCGGGTCGCCACCCATCGCCTCGATGCTCCTAGCCCACATTTCAAGGGCAGCCCCGTTGTCCCGCACCTGCTCGAGGCGCGCTCGAGCTTCGGCAGATGAACGGCACATCCCGGATTGCACGAGGAGCGATTCACCCAAGGCCAGCACGACCTCGTTCAACCTCGGGTGACGCGAGGAAGGGTCCGTGAAATACCGGACCGCTTCGAGGACTTCGACGGCGTTTCCGGCCGACCAAGCAAGCGGCACGGACATGTCGGTGAGGAGCGCCGACGTCTTCATCCCCGCGCCGTTCCCCACGTCCACCATGCTCTGCGCCAAGGCACGGGCCGCGTCCGGGTCCTGCATCACGGCGCCGTTCCCGCACTTCACGTCCAGGACCAAATGCTGCAGTCCGGCAGCGAGTTTTTTCGACACGATGGACGCGGTGATCAAGCCCAGGTTTTCTACCGTGGCCGTCACGTCCCGTGTCGCGTACATGCGGCGGTCGGCAGGAGCCAACTCGTCGGTTTGACGCACGATGGCAAACCCACACTCGTGCACGACCCGTTGAAAATGATCCACGGAAACGCCGGTTTGGTACCCGGGGATGGCTTCGAGTTTGTCGATGGTTCCTCCGGTGTGGGCCAAACCGCGTCCGGCAATCATCGGCACGTGCGCCCCGCACGCCGCGAGCATCGGGGCCAACATGAGCGACACGGTGTCGCCCACCCCTCCCGTGCTGTGCTTGTCGAGCACTGGGCCGTTCAAACGGTCGGAATCCCAGTTCAGAACCCGTCCCGAATCGCGAACCGCCAACGTCAGCGCCACGCGCTCTTCCACGTTGACGTCCTGAAAGTAAACGGCCATGGAGAAGGCGGCGATTTGGGCTTCGGTCACCTCACCTGAAGTCACTCCTTCCACAAACGCGCGCAACTCGGAAGGCGTCAGCTCCAGGCCGTCCCGCTTTTTGCGTATCCATTCCTGAGGCAACCCTACGTCGTGGCTCTTCTGTGTCATCCCATTGCCACGAACAAGCCCGCAATGGTTCCGGACATGAGGTTGGACATGGTGCCGGCCATCACGGCCAGCAATCCGAATCGCGCGATGTCCTTTCTGCGCGACGGCGCCATTCCCCCGAGCCCTCCAAGCAGGATGGCAATGGAGCTCAGGTTGGCAAAGCCGCACAGCGCGAACGAAATGATTGCAGTGGTTTTGGGCGACAACGCCACAGCCGCCCCGTCGGCCAAATACGGCGCGAAATTGAGGTAGGCCACGAACTCGTTGACCACGAGTTTTTGGCCGATGAACGACCCCGCCGTCACGGCCTCCGCCCACGGCACGCCAAGCAAGAACGCGAGCGGACTGAACGCCCACCCCAAAAGCAATTCAAGCGTGAGTTCAGGCATCCCAAACCAACCGCCAATGCCACCAAGCACGCCGTTCACCACGGCGATCAGCGCCACAAATGCAAGCAGCATCGCCCCCACATTGAGAGCGAGGTAAAGTCCGGAAGAAGCCCCGTTGGCCGCAGCGTCAATGACGTTCACCGGAGCATCGGCTTCGTCGGTCTCTTGCAATTCGGTGGCCGGCGTATCCACTTCCGGCATGAGGATTTTGGCAAACAGGAGTCCCCCCGGCGCCGACATGAAACAGGCCGCAATCAAATACTCGACAGGCACTCCAATCACCGCGTAACCCGCCAACGCAGATCCCGCAACCGAGGCTAGGCCACCGACCATGACGGCAAAGAGCTCCGAATTGGTCATGGTGGCGATGTAGGGCTTGACCACAAGCGGCGCCTCGGTTTGGCCCACAAAAATGTTGGCAGTGGCGCTCATGGATTCCGCCTTGGACGTGCCCAAGACACGCTGAAGTGCTCCTCCAATGACCTGGATGACCCACTTCATGATGCCCACGTGATAAAGCACGGCGATCAACGCGGCGAAAAAGACAATGATCGGGAGCACCTTCAACGCAAACACAAACCCCACACCCTCGCCGACCAAGCCTCCGAAGAGAAATCCAATCCCCGCATCTCCGTACGAAAGCAATTGGTTCACTCCTTCGGTCATCGACGCCAACAAGGCCTGACCCCACGGCACTTTGAGCACAAAGGCCCCAAGCCCCAACTGAATGGCAAAAGCCCCCAACACCGTTCTCCACGAGATGGCCCCTCGATTTCTTGAAAACGCATAGGCGATCCCCAACAGAACCCCCATACCCACAATGCTCATCAACATGTTGGCAAGCTAACGCGGAATTCGTATCTTCAGAATGGTGCGTCCGGAAATGAGCCAGGGACGTCCGACATCCTGACATCTCCACTTTTCCATGTGCTCCATCACCGCCCTTCTGGGAATCACTCGCAGCAGTGAATCCCACCGAGATTTGGTCTTGCGCGCGTCCTCTCGCCAACATCACCGCGGCCCAGATTGGTCTGGCGTGGTCCAAACCCCCTCCGCAGTGCTTGCCCACGAACGACTGGCCATCGTGGATGTCGCCAGCGGTTCACAACCCCTGACCGACCCGCAAACAGGCACCCTCTTGGCGGTCAACGGGGAGATTTACAACCACCGCGCACTCAAGCGAGGCGCCCTACAGGGAGAACCGTTTCTCACGGGATCGGATTGCGAAGTCATCCTTCCTTTGTACCGAAAGCACGGCGCGGACTTGGTTCAACACTTGGAAGGCATGTACGCGTTCGTGCTGCATGAACCGGAAAGCGGCGCGTGGCTCATCGGCCGTGACCCCATCGGAATCATTCCCTTGTATTACGGCCGCGATGCCGAAGGCCAAACGTGGGTCGCCTCCGAAATGAAAGCCATCGAAGACGTGTGTGTCGAGGTCCAACCCTTCCCTCCAGGACACACCATGTCCTTGGAAGACGCAGCGCCTGTCAACCGATACCAACGGGATTGGATGAATTGGGAATCGCTCCCAAAGAACCCCTACCGCCCCGAAGAACTTCACCGTGCCTTGGATGGAGCTGTGCAATCCCACCTCATGGGCGACGTCCCATACGGACTCCTCATTTCAGGAGGCCTCGATTCCTCCGTTGTCGCCGCATTGGCCATGCGTCACGCCAAGCAGCGCGTCGACGACGACAACACCTCAGAAGCCTGGTGGCCCAAGGTCCACAGCTTCGCAGTCGGACTCGAAGGAAGCCCCGATTTGAAGGCCGCATCGGAAGTGGCCGAGCACATCGGCACCGTCCACCACAGTCTGACCTACACGGTGCAGGAAGGCCTCGACGCCCTCAGTGACGTCATCAAGCACATCGAAACGTACGACGTCACGACCATTCGGGCCTCAACCCCCATGTACCTCATGGCCCGCCGCATCCGCACCATGGGCATCAAAATGGTGCTCAGCGGCGAAGGTGCCGACGAGCTGTTTGGCGGCTACTTGTATTTCCACCTCGCCCCCAACGCCCGAGAATTCCATGAAGAAACGGTTCGAAAGGTTCTCGACCTGCACAAATACGATTGCGCGCGTGCCAACAAAAGCATGATGGCTTGGGGCATTGAGGCCCGCGTGCCCTTTCTCGACCGCAACTTCATCGACTACGCCATGAATTTGGATCCCGCGTCGAAAATGGCTGGATCTGGGAAACTCGAGAAGGAGGTCCTCCGGAAGGCCTTTGAGGGACTGCTTCCCGAGTCCATTTTGCGACGCCAAAAAGAGCAATTCTCCGACGGCGTAGGCTACAACTGGATCGACACGTTGAAAGCCGAGGCTGACGCCCGGGTTTCGGACACGGACATGGCCCGCGCTTCAACTCGCTTCCCGATCAACCCGCCTTCCACCACAGAAGGGTACTGGTACCGAGAGATGTTCGAATCGCACTTCCCCTCTGCCTCTGCCGCATCGACCGTTCCTGGCGGCAAGTCGGTCGCCTGCAGCACGGAAAAAGCGCTGGAATGGGACGCGCGACTTCAGAACGTGGTCGACCCGTCGGGACGGGCTGTCACCGACGTTCACACAGACGCCTACCGGGGAAGTCACGATTCGTGACCGCCCAAGCCATGAGCTTCGAACGCAAAGGGCATCAGGTTGAGGGCGCTGTCTGAAACGACCACTTCTTCGTCGCGCACTTGAAGAAGCACGCGGATGGGTTGGCCTTGCCGCCGCTCGGCCTCAACCAGCACCTGACGGCACCCCCCGCAGGGCATGAACGCCTCTGAAAGTGCGTTGGCCGACGGGGAGACGATGGCCACGGCCCGCATCACCTGGCCTGGGTGCTGGGCACCGGCCGCAAACACGGCCACCCGCTCTCCGCACATTCCCGAGGGGTACGCCACGTTTTCTTGGTTGCTTCCCCTCACCACCGTTCCGTCTTCCAACCGCACCGCTCCGCCGACCTGAAATCGGCTGTAAGGCGCATACGCCTTGGATGCAGCCTCATGCGCCTCTCGAAGAAGTTCACGGTCCTCCGCATCCAGTTCCTCCGGGCTCCACACCGTCAAGGTGCTTCGCCATTCTCGTGTTGTTTTTTCAGCCATGGGCGGCGACTAAAATAGGCAGAGGAACGCGCATTCACGAATGGCCAATTCCGTGCCTCCTTACCTCGCCTTGCGGTCGGCAAAAACTTCCGTGTATTCCTTGAGCAATTCGAGCTGCTCTTTGGCTGGGTCCGGAAGCTGGTGGGCCCAACGCTGAAATTCCGCCCCAAAGGCCTTCCGAAACTCTGGCGCCTCTTTCAGCACATGGTTGTTGAGTCGCTGCAGGTTGCGGCGCACATCGCGCAGCAGCCGCTCATGAACCAACAGCAGCCGTTGCCGCGCCGTCCAATTGCCAAACCGCCACGCCACGGAATGCTGGGTTGCAGCCGTCATGAGCTCTTCCTGCAATCGAACCAGGAAGGCGGCGTATTTCTTTTGGGGTGTGGACATCCTTCTCAAGATACAACAAACACGCTTGACTGACATGAGGCTCCTCAGTTCTGCCAAAAAATGCGGACATCCTCAAACGAAGGTTACTCATGTCACAACCTTGCGGCGTCCTTTTCGCTTATTTTTCGGCTACCAGGTCAGTGCGATGCGAACAAACCTCTTCCTTTTATCTGGCGTTGCTTGTGTGATTTTGGGGCTGGTATCGTGCGTTCACGCCCCCCTTGACCCGACACCGGGAACGCCCGACCCCTCGGAGCCCCCCGTGGAGGAAACGCCACCCTGCGACCCCAACGTGGTGTATTTCGAACAGGACGTGTTGCCCGTGCTCCAATCTTCGTGCGCTTATTCGGGGTGCCACGATGCAAGTACCGCCGAAGAGGGTATCGTCTTGGAGTCCTTCGCGAGCATGATGAACAGCTCCGAATCTAACTTGGTGGTGGCGGGGCAACCGGAGAACAGCGAACTCTACGAAGTGCTGGTGGAAGACAACCCGGACAAACTGATGCCACCGCCAGGAGACGGCGGCCCCTTAAGTCCAGAACAGATTAACTTGATTTGGAACTGGTTGGAACAAGGTGCTTTGAACAACTCCTGTGCGGATTGCGACAGCACGCTGGCATCCTACAGCGGCGCCATTGAGCTCACCCTAACTGCTTCCTGCACATCATGTCACAGCGGTGCCGATCCGGAGGGACAAGTCGACCTGACGTCGCACGCGAACGTGGTGGATGCCGTCACAAACCGCAACCTGATGGGGTGCATTCAGCACGACCCCTACGCGGTGGCCATGCCCCCTTCCGGAAACGCGCTCACGGACTGCCAGATTCAACAATTCCAAAACTGGATCGATGCCGGCATGCCCAACAATTGATCGACGCGCTGCCACGACGTTGGTCGTGGGAGTGGCCCTCCTCGTGGGGACGTGGAGCATTGGCGGATGTTACTACGACGTGCGCGAGGAGCTGTACGGCCCGGCCGTGGACTGCGACACCACTGTCGCGGTTTCCTATTCCGCCGATTTGGTTCCGTTGCTTGAATTGAACTGCAACAGCGCGTCGTGCCACGGAGGCGGAGCAAGCCCCGACCTGACTGCTCACGCGGGAGTGGCTCAGAGCTCGACAGAGGGCAGCCTGTTGGACCGCATCCGAAAACAGCCCGGCGAACCCGGATTGATGCCTAAAAACGGCACCCCCCTTCCCGAATGCGACCTGCGTTTGTTTGAACGTTGGGTCGCGGACGGCGCACCCAACAACTGATTTCCTAGAACACCACACATTTTGCACGTCATGAAATTTTTTCTCTTCACCCTCCTTGTTTTCTCGGCTTCGCTCCTGAACGCACAACAATTCATGACCCGCGCAGGTCAGGTGCATTTCTTCTCGGAGACCCCAATGGAAAACATCGAGGCCGAGAATTCCCAAATGAGCGGACTGCTCGACGCCTCCAACGGTGGATTTGCATTCCAAGTTCAGATGCGCGCATTCCACTTCGAAAAGGCCTTGATGGAGGAGCACTTCAACGAGAACTACGTGGAGTCGGAGAAACACCCCAAAGCCACGTTTCAAGGCTCCATCCGAGACTGGGACGCGGCATGGAACGACGGCGAGCCCCACGACGTGGTCGCGACCGGATCCTTTGATTTCCATGGCGTGAAACAGGACCGCGACATTGCCGGCACGCTCTTGTGGAACGGCAAAGCCTGGGAAATCGAAACCCGTTTCCCTGTGGCCTTGAAAGACCATCAGATTGAAGTGCCCGCCGTGGTCCAAGACAACATCGCCCCCGTCATCGACGTGGACGTAAAAGCAACCCTCGACCCGCGATGAAGGGACTGACTTTTCTCACCCGTGCCGCTGCACTTGGCCTGGTCGTTGCCGTGGTTGGAACCGGGTCGGCTCAGGGGCTGCTCGACGCACTCAACGAAGCCGTGGAGGACCCCACGTTGCCGGTGACTGCAACGTTCAAAGACACGCGAATCGTCAACGTGCAGAGCAACGAGACTCCGGCCGAAGGGGTGCTGCACTTTGTGATTGCGCACCGGTTTGGCACCCTGAATTCCGGAGCTTACGAGCTTTGGGGACTTGACAACGCGCAGATGCGCATGGCGTTTGACTACGGCATCACGGACCGCTTGGCCCTGGGCGTTGCGCGCAACACCTACCAAAAAACCTACGAAGCCAGCATCAAAGCGCGCCTGCTTCGTCAAAGTACCGGGCCCGAGGCCTTTCCCGTCAGCGTGACGTGGTATTCCGTGGCAATGGCCAACGGTTTGAAGGCGCCAACCGACATCAACCCGTACTATTTCACGCACCGACTTAGCTATGTAAACCAGGCGGTGATCGCGCGGAAGATGAACGAGGACCTGAGTTTGGCGCTTGTGCCTTCATTTGTGCACCGCAACTTCGTGGAGACGACGGCGGATGCCCACGACCTTTGGTTGGTGGGCGTGGGCGGCCGGTACAAACTGACGCAACGGTTCAGCATCAACGGGGAGTACCATCACTACTTGACTCAGCAATTCGAAGAGGGCTTCTCGCCGAGTTTGTCTTTGGGCGTGGACATCGAAACGGGGGGGCACGTATTTCAGCTCCACGTGACGAATGCACGAGGCATGTTTGAGCGCTCGTTCTTGGCGGAGCCTTCGGGAAGTTGGCGCGATGGGAGCGTGTATTTTGGGTTCAATTTGAGCCGGGTGTTTACGGTCAAATCGTAACCGCGTACCTTTGCACCACGCGATCCTAGAATCGTGTGCGTGTTTCACCGATGTCGACACGCCCCCTTAGCGTATTGCACGAGGCAGGTTGAGGGCTGTACAGACGCGGTGCATTGGCCACATGCTTACGTGGCATTCAAAACAACTCATGAAGTTTTCTGACATGGGCCTGCACCCCCGGGTGCTCGACGCCCTGGTGCCGCTCGGATACGAGCGCCCCACCCCCATTCAAGCCCAAGCCATTCCGCACGTCCTCAAGGGGCGTGACGTGATGGGAATTGCCCAAACGGGCACGGGCAAAACGGCGGCATTCTCGCTGCCGATTGTTCATTATTTGGCGAACAACCTCATGCACGGACGCGCAGTTCCGCGTGTGTTGGTGCTTACCCCGACCCGCGAGCTTGCCGCCCAAATCGACGACAACGTCAAAGCTTACGCGAAGAACGTCAAGGTTCGGACGGCGTTGATCTTTGGCGGCGTCAGCCAGCACAAACAAGTGGCGCAGATCCGCAAAGGAGCCGACGTGCTGGTGGCCACACCCGGTCGCCTGCTCGACTTGTGCAACCAAGGGTTGTTGTCGCTGGAGTGGATTGAATTTTTGGTCTTGGACGAGGCCGACACCATGCTTGACATGGGATTCATTCACGACATCAGGCGGGTCATCGCCATGCTCCCTGAAAAGCGACAAAGCCTGTTCTTCAGCGCCACCATGCCAGAGAGCATCGTCAAGCTTTCCAAGACCATTTTGACGGACCCCATCCGCGTGGAAGTGGCTCGCGTCAGCAGTGCCGCAGAGACAGTGGACCAGCGGATGATGTTCGTGAGTCAAGGAGCCAAACGCGATTTGCTCGTGCAACTTCTCAACCAGGACGAAGTGGAGACGGCGCTCGTGTTCACCCGAACCAAACACGGCGCGGACAAAGTGGTGCGCTACCTCAAAAAGAACAACATTCGCGGAGAAGCCATTCACGGCAACAAAAGCCAGCCCCAGCGCGACAAGGCCATGAACGCCTTCCGCAATGGAAACATCAAAGTCTTGGTGGCCACAGACATCGCGGCGCGAGGCATTGACGTCGAAGGCGTCAGCCACGTCATCAATTTTGAAATCCCCAACATCAGCGAAACGTACGTTCACCGCATCGGCCGTACCGGGCGCGCTGGACGAGAAGGCGTCGCCATTTCCATGGTCAACGAAGGCGACGAACGCAACCACATGCGAGACATCTTGAAGTTGATCAAGCGCGACGTGCTGCTGATGAAGGACCACCAGTGGCACCTTGATCTTCCGGCCATCACCGCCGACATGAAAACCGTCAAGACCCCTCCCAAAGAAGGTGCCCAACCTTCAAATCAAGGGCGTTCGGAACACGGGCGAGGAGGAAACAAAGCCGGCTCTCGCCGAAATGGCCCTCGCCGCGACGGCGGAAAACAAGGAGACGGGAACCGTCCCCCACGCCCCGAGGGTCGCCGCCGAAAAAAGAAGTCCAAGTTTCGCGGGGCCAAGCCTCAAGGAGGAGATTCCTGAACCTCCTCGTTGAATTCGGGGATTTCTTCGTGCGCGCTCAGGTCCAGAGAGACGACAACTGCTTCGCGAGAAACCGCCCAAGCGGTGCGGTTTCTGCGCGGGCGCCGCGGGCGCGCCACACTTCAGCGACTTCCTCCCCCAACGGGCGCCTCGAAGCTCGCAAAAGTTGGACGCCGACGTGAACCATGGCCACAGGCAACGCCGTGTCCGCACACAACCCCAACCCGAGCTCATAAAGATCCTCGCCCAGCTCTTCCAATTCCGGCTTGGAAACCTCCAAGAGGGCTTTGAGCAGTTCTCGGTGAACGCTTGCATCCGCCGACTGATCTACCGCGCTGAGAATGGATGCCCCGTGCCCTTGGATCACCGACTTGTCGCACAAGGCGGCATGGCGCAGCACCCACGACGCCTTTCGCGGCACTGTGCCGCCCTTCGGGTGGGATGAAATCCGCAACAAATCTTGAACCCAGTCCGGATGACGAGTGATTTCGTGCGCCAATTGTTTGGCCTCTTCAGCAGGAAGTCCTGTTCGCAGACGCTCCTCTGGGAAGCTCATTCGTAGCGCGGCTGGTTCCAAATTTTCACCGCATCCTCTGAGGTGACCCCTGACAGGATCTCCGTCATCAAGCCGTCGCTCAGCCCCACTTCAATGTCGCGGCGCTCGTACGTGTTTTCTCCAACGAGCACATCCACGAACGGTTGATCTCCGTCGTATTGCACCAGACGTTCACTGATGGCCAGCACATCCTTGCGCTCGTCGAGCACGACATCCGCGGTGGCCGAATAGCCTGCACGCAAAAATTGGCCTTCCTGGAGAAGTACTGCTGCCTTGATTTCGAACTGAATCGCGCCGCCTTCGGCCACGCCTTTTGGAGCGATGTGCTCAAGTGAAGCTGGGATTTGGCTCCCTTCAATGGCGCCGATGCTCAAGCGGATGGGCATCCCTTCGTGAAGCTTTTCCACTTCGCTCTCGTCAATCTTTCCCACAAACTGCAAATCGCCCATGTCGGCCACGGAGGCGATGGTGGTCCCTTCGTTGAAGTTGTTGGACTCGATGACGCTGTTCCCCTTCTTCACAGGCACTTCCAACACCATTCCTGACACCGTCGCCTTGACCAACGTGTTGGAGGCGTTCCCTCCCCCACGCGCCGTAACCCCTTCTTGAACAATGCGAAGGTTGTCTTGGGCAGAGTACACCTCTTCACGCGCTTGCTTCAACGCCAGTTCCGTGCGTTGGGCTTCCGCCGGGGCCAAAACCCCACGCTCCAACAAATCGGTGTTGCGGTCGTGGTTGGTTTGGGCGTCTTCCAAGTTGATTTCAGCTCGGGCCAAGCGCGACTCGGCGTTGCTCAACGCCGCCACGTCAGGCACGATCATGACCTCGGCCAGCACGTCACCGGCCTCGACCACGTCGCCAGCCTCAACCAAAACGCGTCGCACAATCCCCGACACCTGGGGCTTGATGAGAATTTCTTGCCGCGGCTGAACGCTGCCGGAAGCGAGCGTTTTGAGGACGATGTCCGTCACGCGGGCCGTTTCCGTGTCGTAGGTGGCTTCGGCTTGCTGTTCTTGGTCGCGCAAGTGCTTTACAGTGTAGGCCGTTCCAGCCAAAATGAGCAGCACGCCCACAAGCAGGGCCAGGAGTTTTCCGTTTTTCATGAAGGTCGATTCAAATCAGGTTCGGAGGGCTTCTACAGGTTGAATTCGCAAGGCGCGAAGCGCAGGCAACACGCCTGCAAACGCCCCCAAAATGGTCATGGTGGTCAAGGCCGTCACCAACACGTCCAACGTGACGTGAGGGTGCCGGAAGATGCCGTTGTCTTCGGCTGAAATCAGGTACGCGTCCAACGCTTCAAGAGCGAACACGCCGAGCACGCCACCCACCAAGCCTGCAAGCACGGTCAGGGTCAGGGTCTCCACCATGATTTGCACGACGATGACGGCCGGTGTGGCCCCCAAGGCGCGCCGAACACCGAGCTCTTGCGTGCGTTCCTTGATGGTGATGAGCATGATGTTCATGATGCCAATGACGCCCGCGAAAAGCGCGAGACCGCCAAACACAAACGACACCCAGCGAAACGCACTGAACACCGTCGACATTTCTTCGTGCATTTCCGCCATGCTCCAATTCCCGAAGGCACGGGAGTCGTCGGGGTGGATGCTTTTTTGGGCTTTGAGGAGGCGAAGCACCTCGGCCATGGCCGTGTCCCCGTGGACGTCCTCCTTGATGAGCAGGCTCAGCCACCCCACTTCGTCGCCCATGTGGAACGCGTGGTTGAAAGTCGTGTAGGGCGTGAAGATGTTGTTCTCACTCTCCTCGGCGTCCTCGCCCGTTTGTTGGCTTCGGTACACGCCCACCACGGTGAAGGTGACTCCCTGGATTTGAATGTGGCTGCCCACAACCTGTTCGTCGCGCGCAAACAACAATTCCTTGGCGCGCTTTCCGATGACCGCCACTTTTCGGCGGTCGTCCAAGTCACGCTGGTTGATGTAGCGTCCTTCCATCATCACGATGGGGTCGATGTCCTTGTACACCGGGACGTCTCCGTAGACACCGCAAGCAGCGGTTCGAATGCCGTGCGAGACGTTGTTGCCACCGCGCCACCCCCCCAACTGGTTTCTTGGCGCCACGGCTTCCAGGGTGGTGGCGTTGTCCTCGAGGTACGCCACGTCGACCGTGTTGAGCCCAAAGAACCGCCCTTTGGGGTACCCCTTGTACGGCATGGTGGTGCGTTGGGTCCAAAGAAACGCGCTGTTCTTCACGCGGTTTCCCATGTCCGACTTCACGCCTTCTTCCAACCCGTTGGACGCGCCCACTGTGATGAGGATCATGAACAAACCCCACCCCACGCCCAAGCAACTCAGGAGCGTGCGGAACGGGTTGCGCAGGAGCACCTGCGCAAGTTCAATCCACGGATCGCGTTCCCACCACCTCATTCGTCACGCAGGGCTTCGACAGGTCGAATGGCCACGGCACGCAACGCCGGACCCAGTCCGCTCGCCAATCCGACGAGCACGAGAACACCTAGCGCAAAGAGCGCAACGCGGTGATCCACCTGCGGGTTTTGAAAGTACTCGTGGTTGGCCATCGGGGCCACGCCCGTCAACAGACCTACGGCAAGCATCAGCCCCAAGCATCCGCTCAGCAACATCAGCACCGTCGACTCCATCACCACCAACGCCACGATGCTCCCGTTGGTGGCCCCCAAGGCTTTCCGAACGCCGATTTCCTTGGTGCGCTCCTTGACCCCGATGGCCAAAATGTTCGCCACCCCCACCGCGCCGGCGAGCAAGGTCATCAATCCGATTCCCCAGATGAACAGGCGAATGCCCTCAAAAATGGACTCGTACATGGCGTATTCCTCGTTGTTGTTGTCCACGCGCACGCCGCGCAAGTCGTTCGGATGAACCACCTTCACGTCCTTCAACCAGGACAACATGCGGCCGCTTTGGGCGACCGTGGCTTCGGTGGTCATGTCGCCGGTGCTGTAAATGACTTGGTCGACGTTCTCGTCCGAACGGAACAGCGACTGCGCGGTGGAAAACGGGACGTAAGCCACGCGGTTTTCCCAACGCGAACCTGGATCTTCGAACGTGCCGACCACCTGAAAGAGGATCCCGTTGATGCGCACGAAAGCCCCCACCGGTTCCGCGTTTTTGAACAGTTCTTCCACGATGTTGGGACCGACCACCGCCACTTTGCGCGATTCGAGGACGTCCCGGGCGTTGATGAAACGGCCGGACAGCAAGTTGGATCGTTCCAAGGTGATGTGGTCGGGGTCCACGCCCCGCAGCCCAAACGACCCGCTCTGATCTTCCCCTCCAGGGTTCTCCCAAACCACTTCTGCCCCCCACATCCGGATGCGACGGGAGTACGCCGGAACGGTGTCGGCCAGGGCCTCCAGTCCCGGCAAATCCGCGTTGCTGAGCTTGACAGGGCGGTTGCTTTGGTTGCCGCGGTAGGCCATTTGCGTCCGGCCTCCTTCCACCCAGATGCTGTTGACGGCGTCGTCCGCGAACTGGGACTCAACCCCGTGCTGCAACCCGTACCCCAACCCCTGCATGACCACCAAAATGAAGATCCCCAACGCCACGCTCAGGCCCGTCAACGTCGTTCGAAGCGGGTGAGCCAGCACGTTGTGGGCCACTTCCAGCCAGGCGTCGCGGTCAAACATGTGCTCCCGTTTCCACCAACCCGTCGCGCAGCCGAATGGTCCGGCCGCACGCCTCGGCGATGTCGTTTTCGTGGGTGACCACTACGAGGGTCATGCCCTCCCCGTTCAGTTCTTTGAGCAAGGACATCACGTCTTCCGAAGTCGTGCTGTCCAAAGCCCCGGTCGGCTCGTCTGCAAGAATCACACGAGGCCGAGCCGCAAGCGCGCGGGCGATGGCGACGCGCTGTTTTTGGCCTCCACTCATCTGGGATGGCAAATGACCCGCCCAGTCCAGCAAGCCCACACGCTCCAACAATTCGTGGGCACGCTTGGTCCTCTCCTTTCGAGGCACCTTTTGGTAGTAAAGCGGCAAAGCCACGTTTTCTGCAGCGGACTTGAAGTTGATCAGGTTGAAGCTCTGGAACACAAACCCCAACATCTCGCGCCTCAATTCTGCCGCCCGACGCTCGTTCAATCCCGCCATGTCTTTGCCGTCCAACAGGTACGATCCGCCGTCGTACGCGTCGAGCAGCCCCAAAATGTTGAGCAAGGTCGATTTGCCTGAACCCGAGGAACCCATGATGGCCACCAGCTCTCCCTTGTCCACACTCATGTCCACCCCTTTGAGCACCTGAAGCGATTGCGCTCCTGCCGAATAGGACTTGGTGATTTTTTCAAGGTGGATCATGGCGCGAAGATACAGGGACTGCAAGGGAAACAGCGCTGCATGCCGAGTTGTTGCATCGCTTTGGAGGGGCGCTTCAACAGAATTTGGCACACTCCTTGAATTGGGCGTAACAAATCCAGTTTCACACTCAAATCTCCAACCATGATTCGTCCCCACTCCTCCCTCGAACGCCTGCTCTTGTTGGCCGCCGTGGCCGCCTTGGTGCTCGGCCTCAGCGTTGCCGCCTCGGCGGCGCCGGTCAACCCAGTCAAGGAAATGCCCGTTGAAAGCGCCATCGATCACGTGGTGGTCTACGAACAAGGCGCCCAAGTTGAGCGACTTGCGCAGGTGTCCCTGCAGCGCGGAACCAACGTCTTGGTGTTCACCGACCTCAACACCGCCATTGACCCCTCCAAAGTGAGGCTGTCGGGACGCGGAGATTTCACGGTGCTCGGCATCTCGCACCGGTACCACACCGACACCCTCGGTGGCGCCGATTCACAAGACGAGCGCATGCGGTTGAGCGAATTGCGCAACAAACTCACACGGGACATCCAGTGGGCCCAAGCTCGACGCAGCCTGTTTGACCGCGAAGAACAGCTGCTGCTCCAAAACCAAGACTTCAAAGTCACGGACAGCGGAGTTGACCTGGAGCGCCTGATGCAAGCCACCGCCTTCTTCGAAGAGCGGTTCAAACTCATTCACGACGGCCGCGCCTCAATCGACCGGGAAGTGGCCTCCATCCAAGCTGAAATCGTCGCGTTGGACCAGGCCATGCAAACCCTGCCAACCCTTCGAACCGCCACCTCGTTGGAGGTCCTGGTTCGGGTTGAATCACCCCAACCCACTCAAGGCGAACTCGTCTTCAGCTACTGGATGCAACAGGCGGGGTGGACCCCCAGTTACAACGTTCGTGTGAAGGACGTCGACGACCCGATGAAACTTGAATGCCAAGCGCTCGTGCACCAAACCACCGGAGAGCGCTGGGAAGACGTGACGCTCACCGTGGCCACGGGAACACCTTCTAAGAACCGCACCAAGCCCAACCTCCAGCCTTGGTACATCGACGGAACGCCTTCGGGGAACGCGGGAGGATCTTCCTCCGTGGCCTCAGCCAACGCCTGGCTGAAAGCGCAGCCGTTCAACCCCACGGTGCGCGAAGTTCGCGGCCAACTCTACGACGCCAACGGACAGCCCTTGGTCGGAGCCACGGTCATGTCCGCGGATGGCCGCACTCGCGCTGTCACCGACATCAACGGGTTTTACAACCTTCAGGTCGCGCAAGGAACGACGGTCCTCTCCTACAAGAGCGTTGGGTATGCCGTCGAAACGATGAACATCTCCAGTCCCGTGATGAACGTGTCGCTCGCACCATCCATGGCCATGGACGTGGTGACCCTTGCGGAGGTGGTGTCGGACGAGTCGGAAAGTCTTTTTGGGCGAAGCTCCTCGAGAAGACGAGAAGTCGAAGAAGACCTCAGCTTCGTGGCCGTGGACATCGCACATTCGCCCACGCAGACGCGCTTCAACGTGGCCGCAACGTACGACATCCCTTCCGACGGCCACCCCCACGCCGTGCGCATTCAAGACCACAGCCTCGATGCGGAGTACCTGCACCAATGTGCGCCCAAACTCGACCCGCAAGTCTACCTGACCGCCATGTTCACGGATTGGGAGGATTTGGACTTGATGAACGGCCGCATGCACGTCTACTTCGGAGACGACTACGTGGGTGAAAGCCAGCTGAGGCTCGACTTTGTCGAAGACACCTTGGCCATCAGCCTCGGTCCGGACCCCAACATCGTGGTTCGCCGAAAGCGCTCGCTGCGCGAGGACAAAATCGGCGCCTTCACCGGCAAAAAAGAATTCAACCGGGAGTTCACCTTCACCGTGATCAACCGCAAAAAGAGCGACATCCACATGCAGCTTGAAGACCAGCTTCCGCTCGTGCGCACGGAAGAGATTGTCATCGACCGGTTGAAGTTGGACGGGGCCACCGTGCACGAGGCCTCGGGGCAAGTGGTTTGGGATTTGGACGTCAAGGCAGGCCAAACCGAGGAGCGACGGCTCCGCTACGTCATCCAGTCGCCCCGCGAATTGATGGTGCTTGCCGATTGACCCTCGAAACCAACTTCACGACGTTTCATGCGCCGCATTCTTCTTCGGGAGGGTGCGGCGCTGTACTTTTC
>JBDQOS010000156.1:0-4985 GCA_040261075.1 Flavobacteriales bacterium | reverse complement strand
GAACGGGACCGCATCGACTCAGAGCGAGCCGTCGCGCCGCTGCGCCAAGCCGACGACGCCGTCGTGGTCGACAACAGCGAAGTGACGGTGGAGGAGCAATTCAACTTCTTGGTCTCCCTGGCGCGAACCCGCATGGAGGACAAGGCTTGATGGCGCGCGCATGGTACACCTTGGTCGTGCTGATGGCGTGGGCAGGATGCCACCGCGCCCAAGACAGCACCGCCTTTGAAGGACCGATTCGGCCCGCGTTCTTGTTCGAAGACAGCCTGACTGTGGACAGCGTGCTCCAAACCCTGTCCATGGAGGAACGCGTGGCGCAATTGCTGATGGTCCCCATTTACGCGCGGACCGACACGGCGGGCTGGGCAGAAGCCGAGAGGTGGACCCGAGACCTGGGTCTCGGCGGCGTGATTTGCATGCAAGGCGGACCGGAGCACCAACGCATTCGGCTGAAGCGACTTCAAGCCCTCGCGAAGGTCCCCTTGATGGTGGCTTCCGACGCCGAATGGGGTCTTGGAATGCGACTCGACAGCACGCGGTCCTTTCCCCGCGCCATGACGCTGGGGGCCACCCGGAATGCAGAGTTGGTGCGGATGTTTGGGCAGGTGGTCGGCCAAAGCCTGCGCGCCACGGGCGTGCACGTCAATTTCGCCCCGGTTGTCGACGTCAACTCCAACCCCATCAACCCCGTCATCGGAAGCCGCAGCTTTGGCGAATCGGTGCCGTGGGTTGGGAAATTGGGGCAGGCTTACGCGTACGGGCTGCAGGACGTGCGCGTCCTCGCCACGGCAAAGCACTTCCCGGGACACGGCGACAGCGACAGCGACTCGCACGCGACGTTGCCGACCATCAGCCACGACCGGGCCCGCCTCGATTCGGTGGAGCTCGCGCCGTTTCGGCACGCGTTCGACCGGGGGACGGCCGCCGTCATGGTCGCCCACCTCGACGTGCCCGGTCTGGACAGCACCGAGGCTCAACCTTCCACCCTGTCGCCCCTGATCGTCGATTCGTTGTTGCGGGGTGAGTTGGGCTTCGAGGGATTGGCGTTCACCGACGCCATGAGCATGAAAGGCTTTGCGGACTTCGTGGGCGACCGCCCCCGCATCCGTGACGCGTTGCTCGCGGGCAACGACGTCTTGCTGTTCCCCGGCGACCCGGTGCTGGCCATCGAGGAAGCCATGGCAGCGCTGGCAGACGGAACGCTGGATTCCGCTGCGGTCACCGAAAAATGCCGGCGTGTGTTGCTGGCCAAATCGTGGTGCAAGGCCGACGAGCCCGTGCCGTCATTCGGCACGCGCTGGGAACCGGAGCACGCCGACCTCATCCACCGTGAACTTCTCGCCCAAAGCTTGACCGTTCTTGCCGGCACTGACAGCGCCGCTCAAGCGCCGCTGCTTGCGCAACAAGGCAAGTTGGTGATGTGGGAATTGGCCAACCACGCCGAGTCGTGCCAGCCGCTCGAAGACCAACTTCGTTCTCACCTGGGCGCAGGATGGTCGATTGAGCGTCACGTTTTGGCGAAAGACGGCAGCGGACTGGGACGAGAAGCGGTGGAAACGTCTCTTACGGAGATGGACCGCCTTGTGCTGGTGGCAACGGAAATGAGCCACCGGCCTTCGAGGAATTTTGGTCTCCAGCGCGACGGCGTCGAGGCGTTGAGCGAAGCGCTTCGGAAGTGGAACATCCCCTCGGAACACGTGCACGTGGTGTGGATGGGCAATCCGTACGCTTTGAAGGATTTGGCTCCTCTCGTCGAGCAGGCGAGTGCGCTGACGGTGGCTTACCAAGACGACGACAAAACCTGCCACGCCGTCGCGGACGCCTTGTGCGGGATCGCCCCAGCCGGGGGACGTTTGCCGGTTTCGCCGGTGGACGCCCCGTGGCAGGAAGGCGACGGACTTGACTGGGAAGGGCATTGGCGCTTGGGGCGCCCCGTTCCTGAACGGCTCGCACATTGGAACTCCCCCTCGTCCCGCATCGACAGCGTTCTCGAGACGGCCATGGACAACCGCGCCTTGCCTGGCGCGCGTGTCGTGGTTGCGCACCAAGGCCAAATCGTCGTCGACAAGGCCCTCGGCACCCTTGACGGAACGCTTCCCGTGACGTCTGAATCGATCTACGACTTGGCGTCCATCACCAAGGTCGCAGCAACTGGGAACGCACTGATGTCTCTCGCGTCGCGTGGAGAACTCGGCCTTGAATGGCCCATGAACCGTCTTCTTCCAGAATTGGAAGACCACCCTTTGGGCACGCGCACTGTCCGCGAATTGCTTACGCATCAGGCAGGACTTGAGCCGTGGATTCCCTTTTACATCTCGGCATTGGAGGACAGCTCAGGTGTGTTTGGCTCCTCCCCTTCGGACGGGTGCGCCATCGAAGTCACGCCGTCGATGTACCTCGAAGACGCGTACACCGATTCGGTGTGGAACATGATCCTGACGTCCGAGCTCCGCCCCCCCGGAAAATACCACTACAGCGACCTGGGGTTTTACTTGTGGTTGCGCGTGCTCCGCGCCCGCGGCATCGAGGTTGATCGCTGGGTTGATTCGGAACTCGCTGAACCGATGGGGTGGGCAAGCATGGGCTACAACCCACTGTCTCGAGGGCTGAACGCCCAACTCATCGCGCCCACCGAATTGGACGAGGCGTTTCGGAAGTGCGTGGTGCACGGCACCGTGCACGATCCGGGTGCCGCCATGCAAGGCGGTGTGGGTTGCCACGCGGGGCTGTTCTCCAACGCCTACGACCTTGCGGAACTCGGCGAAGCGTGGTTGCGAGGCGGGACCCTCCGAGGCGTGGAAATTGCCCCGCAACGGATCTTGAGCGAGTGGACGCAACGGGGCTTTCCCGACGGCGAAAACCGGCGCGGAGTCGTCTTTGACAAGCCTGCGTTGGACCCCGATTCTGGACCGACTTGCGACCTGGCATCTTGGGAAAGCTTCGGACACACGGGGTTCACAGGGACCTTGATTTGGGTGGATCCCGCGTACGATTTGGTCTACGTGTTCTTGAGCAACCGAACCTACCCCGACGCGAGCAACACCACGTTGCTACGCTTGGACACGCGCACCGAGATTCAGCGTGTCGTGCTTGAACATCTCGGCGCTTCAAGTCGTTTTCCTGACACCCCATGAGCCCGTCCTCCTCCCAGCTTCGCATTGGCATCGTGTGTTATCCCACGTTTGGGGGAAGCGGTGTGGTGGCCACCGAATTGGGAAAAGCGTTGGCGGTTCAAGGGCACGAGGTGCATTTCATCACCTACAACCTGCCTGTGCGTTTGGGCTCGTTTCATCCACGGGTGTTCTACCACGAGGTGGAAGTCAGCAAGTACCCGCTGTTTGAATACCCGCCGTACGAATTGGTGCTTACGAGCAAGATGGTGGAGGTGGCCCAAACCCACAACCTCAACCTCCTTCACGTGCACTACGCCATTCCTCACGCGAGCGCAGCCGTCAATGCAAAACGCATTTTGGCGGGAGCAGGAAGGCACGTTCCCGTGGTGACCACGCTTCACGGAACGGACATCACCTTGCTCGGCAAAGACCCTTCGTTCAAGCCGGTCATCACCGACGCCATCAACGAAAGTGACGTGGTCACGACGGTCTCCCAAAACCTGAAGGACGACACCCATCGGTTGTTCGACGTGACTCGCGAGATTGACGTGGTGCACAACTTCGTGTGCCCGACGCATTTTGAGCGCCCGGCGGACGAGGCTTTCCGATCTCAACTTTCACCTTCCGGCGCCCCAATCTTGTGTCACATCAGCAATTTCAGGCCGGTCAAGCGCATTCAAGATGTGATTCACATTTTCGCGGAAGTACGCAAGAAACGCCGGTGCACCCTCTTGATGGTCGGAGATGGACCGGAGCGCTCCTCCGCAGAGGCCCTTGGTCGCGATTTGGGCGTGGGACAAGACATCGTGTTCTTGGGCAAAGTGAAAAACCCGATCGAGCCGTTGTTGATTTCCGACCTGCTGTTGCTTCCCTCCGAAACAGAGAGCTTCGGGTTGGTTGCCTTGGAGGCCATGGCCGCCGGCGTTCCCGTGATTTCCTCCAACGTGGGTGGACTTCCCGAGGTGAACGTCCACGGCGTTTCCGGATTTCTTCGACCCGTCGGAGATGTGGCAGGAATGGCCGAGGACGCCCTGCACGTGCTTTCCGACGAGCACCTCTCGGGGTTCAAGGCCCAAGCCCAAGCCCGTGCTGAGCACTTCCACATGGACCAAATTCTTCCCCAGTACCTCGCCGTTTACGACCGCGCCTTGACCTCTTCTGCATCATGAGCACTGCGAAGATTGGGAATCGAATCGCCATGACCGGCCACGGGGCCCGCTGGGTGGCCACCGTTTCTTCCGAAATTCCTTCTTGGCAAAGACAATCCCTCGAGATTTGGTTTGGTGCCTGGATGGGCCTCGGGGCCATGTTGGGGTACGGGGTTGGGGCCTTCCCTGGAGACGAACGCACGTTTTACCTCATTTGCCTCGCTTTCTGGGGATTCTTCGCGTTCCGTGCATGGCGAGCCGTACGTTGGCGTCGCTCTGGATTCGAAGTCATTCAACTCAGTCCCGAAGGCCTTGAACTACGGTTGGACCACGGCAACCGAGCAGGCCGCCCCCAGCGGTTCTCCCTCCACGAAGTCTCCCCAGCCTCCGTGCCGGAGCCGAATCCACGCTCGTTTCTAGAGTCCATGGAGCAACAGTTTTGGGTGGTTGGCGGCGACCGCATCCACGTCCAAATCGGAGGCAAGACGTTTGTTTTTGGAAAACAACTTGAATTGCGCGACGCACAGCAGCTCGCGTTGACGTTCAACAAGCGGCTGGAAAAGCTCCAGAAACAGGCCCGCTGAACCCGCCCTTTCGTGCGGTCACAAAGCGCGAACTGACGCCGGCAAAAGGCATCCTGACGACCTGCGTTCTCTCCCCATCCTTGGGGCATGAAACGACTTTTCTTCATCCGCTTCTTGCCAGGATTCGCCTTGTGCTTGAG
>JBDQOS010000155.1:0-2928 GCA_040261075.1 Flavobacteriales bacterium | reverse complement strand
GTTGAATTCTTCATGGCGCTTAGAAGTTGGCGTTGATGGCGAAAATGACAGAGCGCTCTTGAGGAGCAGTGCGGTAGTTGGCGCCGCCGGAGATGGCGTCTTCGGTAAAGGCCCCCGTGCTGACCAGTTCGTTGTAGTTGTAGGCGTAGTTCAACACTGTTTTCCACTGCAATTCTGAACTTGCAGGGAGGTTGTTTGAGGTGATGCCCAACTCCACGCCACGATTCAAGACTTCGCCTGCGTTGACGGATCGGTTGTTGAAGCCTGTGTGAGAGGGGAGTTCTACGTTCATCAGGACGTCGCTTGCGAGCTTGTCGTACAGCCCGAGTTCAACCGCGACGCGGTCTTTCCAAAGCCCCATTTCTACCGAAGCATCGAGGGTGCGCACCGTTTCCCAACGCAGGTCGGGGTTGCCCGGTTGCGTGGGGAACACGATGGTGTCGCCGGCGTACGTCGCGCCTTGGCTTTGGTCCACGTAGAGCGCGAATCGGCTGAACCCGTCGATGTTGGCGTTGCCCGTCCGGCCCCAAGAAGTTCGGACCTTCAAGAAGCTCAGGATCTCCGAGCTGAACCACTCTTCATCGCTGGCCACCCAACCTACGGAAGCGGAAGGGAAGAAGCCAAATCGGTTGTTCTCCCCAAAACGAGACGAGCCGTCGACGCGGGCCGTCGCCTGGAAGAAGTACCGGTCATTCAGGTTGTAATTCAACCGCGCGAACGTGGAAGCAAATCCATCCGTACGGTACTGAATTGGATAGGCGTTGGTGACGGTAGACACCGCATCGTACAAGCTGTCGTGCAATCCAAACAAGCTGTCCCGAAGCGCTTCACTCGCGTAGGTTGGTCCGTCGGAATCTCGGAGGTTAAACCCAAATCCGTCGCTCTCGAACTTTTGGGCTTCTGCTCCAACCATGACGGAGAGACTCGTGGAATCGTCTTCAAGAATGCGCAGGGTCGCGTTGGCGCCGACGTTGTAGTTGCGGGAATTGTATTCGCTCCAATTGCCGTAGGCGAAGCCGTTGGTGCGGTCGAGTGCGGAGTTCTCGTAGGAATCGTTTTCAAGCTTGCTGTTGTCGTACCCTCCGTTAAGTACGATGTCCAATTTGCTGTGTGGCGAGACGATGATTTGACCTGTGGCAATTTGACGTCGTTCCGTTTCGCGCCATTGGATCAGGTCCTGGTAGGCGAGGGGATTGTCCCAACGGTTGAGTTCGTAGTTGCGCTCGGTGCCGGTCAAGTTGCCGTTCTCGTCAAAGGTGGAATCCACCACGAACGGGGCCATGTAGGGAAGGGCCGTTGACATCGACGCACCAATGCCGCCAGACCAGCCGCCGCGGACCCGTTGGTTTTCGCCTTCCGAGGTGCTTCCGGAAAGCAACACTTTGAATTTGTCGCTAGGTGTCCAGTCGAAGTTCGTGCGCGCACTCGTCCGCGTGTAGCTGTTGCCAATGGCGTAGCTTTCGTTTTTGTCGTAGCTCACCCCGTTGTACATGGACCACGTCTCGCCCCCGCTGCGCAAGCCGATGTTCTGTTGCGTTTTTTGGGCGCGTCGCGTGAACAGGTCAAACCAATCGGTGTTGGTCTCCAAAGCTTGCTCGTATTCCGCTTTTCGCGCTTCTGTGCTCGACGAAGGATTGCTGAGGTAGTGGGGGAGCCAAACGTAGCCCGTTCCGCCGTCGTTTTCCCACGCTTCTTGACGGATGGTGAGGTATTCTTCCGTCGTCATCATGTTGGGTGTCGCAGTGGGCTCGCCGTATCCATAGGACGACCCGTAGCTGACCTGAATGCCGTTCTTGACCCCTCGTTTCGTGGTGATCAAAATGACCCCGTTGGCACCTCGGGAGCCGTAGATGCCGGTTGCAGCCGCATCTTTCAAGACTTGGATGTCTTTGATGTCGTTGGGGTTGAGGCTGGCGAGGGGGTTGCGATTCATGGCGCCGCTGTTGCCGCCCGCGAAGTAGTCTTGGGTGATGGGGATGCCGTCGACGACATAGAGCGGGTCACCTCCCGCGGAAATGGAGCTCAGTCCACGAATGCGCACGATCGACCCGCTGCCCGCCATGCCGGACCCTTGGGTCACTTGGACTCCCGCGGCCTGGCCTTGCAGGGCAGCTTCGAACGACGGGGTCTGGACGGCGGTGATTTCCTTGGAGTCGATGGTCGCAATCGATCCGGTGACTTCTTTTTTCCGTTGCACTCCGTATCCGACAACCACGGATTCGTTCAAGAGAACGGCGTCCTCGCGCAGACGGACGTTGAGGGTTTTGGTTTCGCCTTGTTTCAGGGTCACCGACTTGGTTTGGTTGAGGTGGCCGATGAACGAGAAGGTGATGTCGTGGTCACCTGGGGCGAGCAACAACGTGTAGTTGCCGTCGAGGTCGGTGAAAGCCCCTTTGCCGTTTTCGGCCATCACGGTCGAAGAGGGGAGGGCGTTGCCTTGGTCGTCGGTCACCCTTCCTATCAGGGTGCCTTGGCTCCAAGCAGCCAAGGATCCCCCTGCAAGGGACAGGGCGAAGAAAACGAGGTGTGTGAATCGAGTCATCAGGTGGTTTGCTCGTGGGTGAAATTCGAGGTCCTATTCGATGGTGTTAAAAGTACACCAAGGGGGCGCGCTTAACGTGAGATTTTGTGCACAGGTGTTGAAAACGTAGTGCCTTCGTCGAGCCACGTCAACCGGTACATGCCTCCAGCGAGGTGTGTCAAGTCCACATGCCATCCCGCAGGTTGAGGGGTGAATGCGACTGAAGTCACAGGTCGTCCGAGCAGGTCAATTAGGGTCAGATTGCTCACGCGATGCGATGCGCTGTGCTGAAGGGTGATGCGCGACGTGGCTGGGTTGGGAAAGACGGACCACGCGGCCTGCGCTTCAGACACTCCGGACGTCGCGTCGAGGCCGTCGCAATCTTGGTCGATGCCGTCGTTGGCGAC
>JBDQOS010000154.1:0-2828 GCA_040261075.1 Flavobacteriales bacterium | reverse complement strand
CCCTCGAACGTAGCCGTGTCATTCGCGGTTTGAAACCCGATCCCTACGACACGTTTGGCTTTCTCCGAGAGGTGCACCGCGACGAGCCTTTGATGTGGTTTGTGCTGGCGGCTGACCGCAAGAAACCGCACGACGTGGGCCTGGATCCCCGGCGGGCCGTGTTGCCCCATTTGGTGGAATCGCTCTCGAGTCATTTTGCGCAGGTGGCGGTGTGCTGTCATCCGGGGTACAAGGCCGTTGAGGACCCCCAGACACGAAAGAAAGAATGCGAGCGGTTTTGGGGATGGGAAGGGGCGAATTCCAACATTGTCAGAGCCCATTTCCTGCGCAGCGAGCCGGGTCCTGGTTGGCGAATGTGGGAGGATCTGGGAGTTCGCGAAGATGCCTCTCTCGGCTGGTCACGGGAGGTGGGTTTCCGTGCTGGAACAAGCCGCGCTTTTCGTGCTTACGACGTGGAGGCCGATCGCCCTCTGGCGCTGAAGGTTCACCCCGTGGCAGCGATGGATTCGGCGATGACTCGCGGGTTGAATTGGAATCCTGAGGAGGCAAAGGGGCAGCTTGATGAGATGATGGAGGTCGTTTCGGCCGCAGGTGGGACGTGGATGAGTTGCTGGCACAACACTTCAGTAAGCGATCGGGATGAGTGGGTTGGCTGGAGGGCCACATACCTGCACATGGTGCAAACCGCACGGAGCTTAAGCCGTCGTACTTTGTGACCATGGGGGAAGTCGAATGGACGTTGTGGAAGGCGGTGCTTTGGATGGTTGCTGCCATCGTCAAATTCGTGGTGACGCCCTCGGCCATGGTGGCGGCCGGATTTTCTTTCTTGGCGACCTGGTTGACCACGTCCGCTGGAGCCGCGCTGGGCGTGTGGGGGTTTTGGGATTTTGGAAAGTGGTGGTTTCGTTGGTTTGAAGAGCGAATGGGGCCTCGCCCTGAGCGAGGCAGGCGCGTTTTCACGCCGCAACGTCGTCGGATTGTCAAGTGGAAAAACGCACTGGGAATGCCGGGCTTGCTGTTGATTTCCGGTTTGATTTCTGTGCCGGTGGCCTCCGTCCTTGGTGCGAAATATTTCCGAGACCAACGAGGTGCAAAGGTTCAGTTGATGCTGGCTTTTGCGACGTGGGCGGCTTTGTTGAGTGCGGTTTCTGTTGCCGTTAAAATGGGACTCTTGTGAAAAAGGCGCCGCTGTTTTTTGACTTGGATCACACGTTGTGGGACTTTGAGTCCAATTCAAGGTTGGCCTTGCGTGCCGGTTACGAAGACGTGGGTCTTCGCGAGCATGGCATCGCTGAATTAAGTCGTTGGATTGAAGAATACGAGAGGGCCAACGAATGGTGCTGGGCACAATTCAGGGCAGGCAAAATGGACAAAGACACGCTCCGCTCGGAACGCTTTCGTTTGGCCATGGAGCGGTTGGGGGTGGAGGTACCTGCCGAGGTGGCCCGTCGCTTGGGAGAACATTACATTGAGACGTCTCCCCATCAAACAGCCCTCATCGAAGGGACGTTGGAGGTGTTGGAAGAACTGGCGAGCAGAGGGCACGTCATGTGGTTGTTGACCAACGGTTTCGAGGAGGTGCAGCACATCAAGGTGGACAATTCTGGATTGGCACCCTTTTTTCGAGAAGTGTACACCAGCGATTCGTTGGGGGTGAAAAAGCCAGATGCCCGGGCCTTTGAGCGTGCGGCACAGCGTGCAGGCCTGGCCATGGACGACGGCATTGTGATGGTGGGAGACAGTTGGGAGAGCGACGTGCAAGGGTCCCAAAACGTAGGCTGGCGCGGAGTGCATTTCAATCCCAAGGGGGAGTTGATGAACGACGCTTGGCGCACAGTAAGGAACCTGCGTGAATTGCTTTCCTTGCCGCTGGACGTCTGACGTACCTTCGGAGGATGTCAGAGAAAGATTCGAAAGGCAAACTCAACATTGAACTGCCAGAAGAGGTGGCTACAGGGGTGTACGCCAACCTTGCGGTCATCACCCACAGCCCCGCGGAATTTGTCATGGACTTCATCCAGGTCATGCCCGGCATGCCCAAGGCCAAGGTCCGCAGCCGGGTCGTGATGTCCCCACATCACGTCAAGCGATTGCTTGGAGCCCTGGCCGAAAACGTGCAGCGGTTTGAGCAGCAGCACGGCCCGATTCAAGATCACGGGGCATCCGATCCTGGAATGCCGTTGCCCTACATGGGGCCGCAAGGCGAGGCCTGAGAAAATCAGGTTAGGCCACCCAAAGGCGGTTCTCCCTGAACACCCCCAAGACCTGGCCGAGGGCTCCCTCCGGAACAGGTGGCAGGTTGGCTCCACGGCTGGCGTTGTGGGGCTCGTGGGAAAGTTCTGAATGGAACCACGTGAGGTTGATGTCGGCGCCTTGTTCGACGTGCCCGCGGGGCAAGCTTAACACCGTTGATGGGCCTTGAGTGAGGGCGCGAATCAAGGCTTCAACCGCTTCGTCTGGATTCGAGGCTGCATGGAGGAGTCCCGTGAGTGCCAGGCCAAACGCCGAGGGCAGGCTCGCAATCCCTTCTGGGCTGAGCATGAATTCCACGTCGTGATGCTCCAAGTCCTCGGGACGGTGGTCGCTGACCACGACGTCCACGGTGCCATCCAGCACGCCTTGGCGCAAGGCGTCTCGGTCGGAAGCAGAGCGGAACGGCGACTCGACCCGCAACGTTCCCACAAAGCCGCGGAGGTCTTCGTCGCAGTAGGCCAAGTGAAGCGCCGTGGTTCCGCAAGTCACGGGAAGCCCTTGAGCCTTGGATTGGCGCACAAGTTCGACTCTTTCAGCGGTGGACAGCGGAGACAAGTGGAGCCGACCGCCTGCGT
>JBDQOS010000153.1:0-3489 GCA_040261075.1 Flavobacteriales bacterium | reverse complement strand
TCCTGGAACTTGGGGGGCTTTGGCGTGCCGTCGCCACCCTTCAAAATCTCGCCCGTCTCTTTGTTGAACAGGCCCGGGGCGTGCCACTTGGTGGCGCTTCCCGCCTCGGCGGGGGCGTACCCCGCGCCTTTGCGCGTCACGACGTGAAGAAGCTTGGGTCCCGGGATGTCTTTCAAATCTTCGAGCACCTTGGACAGGTACTCCACGTCGTGGCCGTCGACCGGCCCGAAGTACCGGAAATTCAGCGACTCGAACAGGTTGCTTTGCTTGAGTACCGCGCTCTTGATGGCGTTCTCAACCTTTTGGGCAATGGCTTGCGCGTTGGGCCCAAACTTGCTGATGCGCCCCAACAAATCCCACACCTCGTCTTTCACCTTGTTGTAGGTGTGCGAGGTCGTGATGTCCGTCAAGTACTCCTTCAAAGCCCCAACGTTGGGGTCGATGGACATGCAGTTGTCGTTCAAGATGACGAGCATGTTGGTGTCCTCGATGCCGCCGTGGTTCAGTCCTTCAAACGCCAAACCAGCCGTCATCGCCCCGTCGCCAATCACCGCCACGTGTTGCACGTCGCGCTGGCCGTTGTGACGGCTGCCGACGGCCATGCCCAGCGCCGCGCTCACGCTCGTGCTGCTGTGGCCCACCCCAAACGTGTCGTACTCGCTCTCGCTGCGCTTCGGGAAGCCGCTGAGTCCTTTGTGCTGTCGGTTGGTGTGGAATTGGTTGCGCCGTCCAGTCAAGATTTTGTGGCCGTAGGCTTGGTGGCCGACGTCCCAAACGATTTGGTCTTCTGGCGTGTTGAAGGCGTAGTGAAGCGCCACGGTCAGCTCAACCACACCCAAGCTCGCACCGAAGTGCCCGCCTTTCTCGGACACCACATCCACGATGAATTGGCGCAGCTCGTCGGCGACTTGCTGCAACTCCTCAGGCTTGAATTTGGCCCGAAGGTCCGCAGGATGTTCAATCTGCGAGAGGAAAGGGCCGGCGGCGTAGGCGTCCATGCGGTGAGATTCAAGGGGTTGAGGGGAAGTAACAAATCTAACCCCTTGAGGTTTCCTTCCACGCCAAAAGACGCGAATTCACCCCGTTCTTGGATTCCACAAAGGCCTTTAGGCCAGGACTTGTTCGGCGAGGCCTTGCAGGACAAGCCTTCCGTCTTCGTTGCCCAAATCCGCGCTGCACGCGCGCTCCGGGTGGGGCATCATGCCAAACACGTTCTTGCCTACGTTGCACACGCCCGCGATGTTCTTGAGCGCCCCGTTGGGGTTGCTCATGGCATTCACTTTTCCGGATTCGTCGCAGTACTGAAACAAGATCTGGTCGTTGTCTTCAAGGGCCTTCAGCCCGTCGTCCCCAATGAAGTAGTTGCCTTCGCCGTGCGCAATGGGGATGACCAAAGGCGTTTCCGTGTCGCAGCCGGCCGACACAGCGGCGGTTCGAGACACGGGTTTCAGGTGCACGTTGCGGCAAATGAATTTGCGGCTGTCGTTGTGACGAAGCGTCCCGGGGAGAAGCCCGGCTTCGCACAGGATTTGGAACCCGTTGCACACGCCCAAAACGCGACCTCCGCCGTTGGCAAACGCGACGACTTCCTCCATGATCGGCGAGAAGCGGGCAATGGCGCCGCTCCGGAGGTAGTCTCCGTAGCTGAAACCGCCGGGAAGCACAACGGCTTCAACGCTTTGCAGGTCTCTGTCTTTGTGCCAGAGCTGCACCACGTTGAAGCCGAGGTCGTGGCTCAGCGCATGAACCATGTCATTGTCGCAGTTGGAGCCGGGGAAGGTGACAACACCAATCTTCATGGTGCGAAGTTCGGCATTCTCACCTTCCTGTGCACGTCATCAGCGCACCATTTTCCAGGTCCGGATGCTGTTGGTGGGCTCGTGCACCAAACGCAACAACACCAGCGCGGGCCATTGGTCGCCTTCGACCCAGATTTGGCCGTTGGCGTCAGGCGCCACAGGGCTGCACAACTGACGCCCCGTCAAGTCGAATACGTGGATCTTCATGCCGTTGGCCGCAGCACCCAAGTTCATCATCCAGCCGCTTTCCGTGGTTACGGGAGCGTGGATGTCCGTCAAGTCGCCTTCCATCACGTTGGTGACCAAGGTGCCCATTTCGTCGTCGTTGGGGGTGCTTTCGCCTTCCGTCACAACCACCGTCTTGCGGACGGTGTGGCTGCATCGGTCGTTCCAAACGTTCAAGAACACGTCGTACGCGCCAGCCTCTTCAAAGGTGTGCGCGGCGTGGAAATCGTAGCTCGGCGTTTCTGTGTCGCCGAAGTACCACGTTTGGCCTTCGATGTTGCCCTCAGAAGTGTTGGTGAAGGTCAACGTCATGCCGTTGGTTCCGTCCGTCAAACCGCCCATGGGTGCCACGAAATCGGCCACCACCGTGGGGGTTTCCTCCACTTCGACCCGAACGTCTTTGGTGCAACCGTTGTCGTCGGCCACCACGGCGTAGTACTGGCCTCCAGCCAAGTTGGCCAGCTCGGGCCCTTGGGCGCCGTGATCCCAGGTCACCGTCACGTTGCCAACGCCGCCGTGCACGGTCAAGTCGATGGAAGCCGTGTTGACTTCACCGCACTCCATGGGCGTGGTCGCCACGTCCACCACCAAGTTGGAGGCTACCGTCAGGGCCGCTTCCACACTTTTGGCAGGGCATCCGTCTCCGGCGTCGTGGTTGTACGTCAACGTGTAGTCCCCGCTTGCCAATCCCCCGATCTCGGCGTTGCCGTTCTCCAAGGTCAACGTTTGGATTTCCATTCCATCGGCGTCGGCCAAAACCACGGTCCAAGTCACGTCCGTAGCGCCGTTCATTTGGAAGCCCGTCTCGCCCTCGCCGTCGCATCCTGGAGACATCACGGTCACATCCAGTTGAGGCGACATCGTCACTTCCACGTCGGTGCTTTCGGTGCACCCCGCTTCGTCCGTCACGGTGACGGTGTAGTTGCCTGCCGACGCTTCCGTCAGGTTCGCACCCTGCGTGCCGTCCGACCAAGTGAAGGTCGATTGGCCCAAGCCGCCCACCAAGGCTGCCGTGGCAGAACCCAGGGTGGCTTCGTCGCATTGCGTTTCACTGGTGGCAGTCAACGTCATGGGAACAGGCTGAACCACCGTGGCCTCACGCGTTTCAGGTTCGCATCCGTACTCGCCCAAAATTTGGGCTTCCACGGTGTACGTCCCGGCGGCCAAAACGTCGAAGAACGCCGGCGTTGAAACGTTGTACGCGAAGTCGATCAGGTCGCCGTTGGCGTTGCGAACGTCGAAATTCCACAACGAGGTGTCGTCGTCAGAATTCAGCTCGATGGCCGCGTCGGTGCTGCCGTCGCAGGCGCCGTCGGTGCTGAGCATGCTCAATTCAGAATCTGTATGATCGCCTTCGTCGCTGCTGTCTCCAGCAACCTGCTCGTCCCCAGACTCCGCGTTCTCAAAGATTGAAGTGCGGGAGGCAGACGTTTCCTCACGCGCTCTTCTGGCGCTGCCTGCACCC
>JBDQOS010000152.1:0-4521 GCA_040261075.1 Flavobacteriales bacterium | reverse complement strand
GCGGAATCCCTTGCCCTTCTCGAACAGGAACTCAAGCTGGGAGCTTCTCCCCTGCTGGCCCCCCAAGTTCAACTCGCCGTGGTCGAACTGCATTTCGTCGAGGGCCATTGGCAGCGCGTTTGGGAAGAGTCCGCACTCCTGGAAGGCGCACGTGCGGGAGGATTGCGACTGCAAGCAGGCGCCATGCTGGGACACCCCTTGGAGCACCTGCCCGTAGGAGCTTACCTCAACAAGTCCCAACCGAACGAGCGCAGCGTAGTCCTTTCCGAACTCACCCACTTGCACACGTCGCTCTCCGGATCGGGTAGGCTCTCCGAAGCCTTGGATTTGGCTCGACGGCTCGCAAAGCAATTTGACCCGGTCGCAAATCGAGAGGAATGGACCGTGGCGCAGCTTCGCGTAGCGGTTTCGGCGGAACGGGCGGGACAACCCCTCGAAGCGCTCCTGGCCTACCACGAAGCCGGCCTCGCCGCTGAACGGGTCAACGACGACGCACTGCGCGCTCGAATTGCACGAGAACAGGCACGCTTTGAACAAGCGCGCGGGGCCACTGTGGTTGCATTCCAGCATTTGGCCTTGGCAGACAGCCTCACGCAATCCATGCTGCACAACGTTCACAAGGGCCGAGACACAAGGTCGTTTCAGTCGTTTCCCGTCTTGAACGAAGACCCTTTTGAATTGGCCGCGGCTGAAGCGATGCAAGCCTCCGCTTCTCCCGGGGCTTGGCCTTTTGCGTGTGCGCTGATTCTTCTCGGGCTTCTCGCCGCTGCACTTCGGGTCAACGAATTGAAGAAAGCCCTTCGCACAGAGCGGGTCAGAGCATTCCGAATGCAGCGCATGATGGCTTCAGAGGGAGATCCCTTTTCCGCGCAAGCAGAGGCGCATTCCGATTTTCAAGTCTCCGAACATGGCGAGGTAGAGGAAGTCCTGACTCGCCCGGACCGCTTGGACTTTGACGACGTCATCGCCTCGTTGGAAATGGACCACGGCACCGCCGTAGAATGGGAGTTTGACGGCACCCCCGAGGGGCGCGAAGCACCGGACGGATTGCTGTCCCTCCTTTCGGTTACCGTAAAAAGGTTGCTTGAGGGAAATCCATCGGCTTCTTCGTTTTCAGGACGAATTCGGAACGACTGGCAGGGGATTCAGGTGAAAATCGAAGGTCCGGAAACCCCCTCAACGCAAGAATTGCAGCGCATGTTTGCCGGGGGAACGCACAGCTCCAAATGGAACCCCGTTTTGGTCCAAATTGAAAAGCTGGCCGGGAGATTTACTGTGGAGAAGCGTCCGACTGGGGAATTGGCGTTGACCTTTTTGCTGCCCCACGTCAAGGCCTAACGGCACAACCTGCAGGTCAGCGCTCACCTGCGAATTGGTCCAAGAAGCGTCGGTCGTTCTCGAAGAAGTGGCGAAGGTCGCCGATTTGGTACCTCAACATCGTGATTCGTTCAATCCCCATGCCGAAGGCGTAGCCGCTGTACACGTTGGGATCAATGCCGCTTGCTTCGAGGACGTTGGGGTCCACCATGCCGCAGCCCAAAATCTCCAACCAGCCTGTCCCTTTGGTGATTCGCTTGTCGACTTCCGTCTTCAATCCCCAATACACATCCACCTCGGCGCTCGGTTCCGTAAACGGAAAGTAGGACGGGCGCAACCGAATGTCGGTGTCCGGACCGAAGAAGCACCGGGCAAAGTGCAGCAACGTTTGCTTCAAATCGGCGAAAGAAACCCCTTTGTCGATGTAGAGCCCCTCGATTTGATGGAACATGCAGTGCGCCCGGGCCGAAATCGCCTCGTTGCGAAACACGCGGCCCGGCATGATCAAGCGCATGGGCGGCTCGCGCTTTTCCACCTCCCGCACCTGCACGGAGCTGGTGTGGGTGCGCAGCAAGATGTCGGGGTCGCGTTCCACGAAGAACGTGTCCTGCATGTCGCGTGCCGGATGCTCGGGCGGGAAGTTCAAGCCGCTGAACACGTGCCAATCGTCTTCGATTTCAGGTCCCTCGGCCACGGCAAACCCCATGTTCTGGAAGATGTCCACGATTTCCCGGCGCACCACTTGCAACGGGTGGTGGGTCCCCAACGGGACCCCGCCAGACGGACGAGTCGCGTCCTCCCCCGAAGCTTGGGAACGCGCTACAGTGGCCTGTTGGGCTTCGCTCACCTTGGCCTCGACAGCCTGCTTGAGCGCGTTGAGCATCGGACCGAGTTCGCGTTTTTGGTCCCCAGGCACCTCCTTGAACGAGGACATCAGGTCCTTGATTTTTCCCTTGCGTCCGAGGTACTCTACACGAAACGCCTCGACTGCCTCCGGCCCCTCAAATTGAGCGCCGGCCACGTCGGCCATCATGCCTTCGATCAATTCCTTCATGGTGCCCACGTCCAGCCGTTCAGTTCAAGCGCTTCATGCTCATGATCACGTCCTCCAACGGACGATCGCCGCGTCGGCGGTCTGTGGGGACCGCTGCGATGCTGTCCACAATGTTCAAGCCTTCCACCACGTAACCAAACACGGTGTATTGCATGTCCAGAAACGGCGTGCCGCCAACCGTCTTGTACGCTTCAAGCGCCTCCTCGGAATACACGAATTGCCCGTTTTCCACGTTGGCCAGCCCGTTGCCGTATTCCTGGGCGAAGCTCGCAATGCGGCCTTCGATTCCCGACAGTTCGTTTTCGCTGAATTGTCGGCCTTGAACGAGGTAGAATTGGCTGCCTGAACTGCGACGCTCAGGGTTCACGTTGTCCCCTTGTCGCGCTGCGGACAACGCCCCCTTGACGTGCAACAAATCGGGACGAATCTCAGCTTCCACGGTGTAACCTGGCCCTCCGCTTCCGAGGCGCGCGTTGGCGTCTGCGCCCTTGCTCTGAGGGTCGCCACCTTGTACCATAAATTCACGAATGACGCGGTGAAACAAGAGGCTGTCGTAAAACTGCTCGTCCACAAGCTTGAGGAAATTGTCCCGGTGCTGGGGCGTGGAATCGCTGAGTTGCACCACCATGGACCCAAACTTCGTGTCAATCTGAACCTTCGCCGGCTCCTGTGAACCCGCGTTTGCAGGACCCTTGGGTGCCTCGCATCCCGAGGCAGACATCAACAACGCGGCAACCGCCACCATCAAGGTCGTTGCGAAGAAGGAGGGCGCATGGGTGCGCATTTGGTCTTTTTTCATCATCTTTGGGCTCGAGCGTCAAAGGTAGACGCCATCCAAGACACGACACGACCATGAACCGCATTTTCTCCTTCGCTTTGGTTGCTGCAGCAGGATTGTTGCTCGCCGGTTGTTATGAAATGGACGAAACCATTGCCAACATTTACGTTGTTCGCGATGAAGGCGGAGTGGAAGTGCCCGTGTCAGACGCCGAAGTTCGGCTTTACGCCTTGGGGTCTTTGGACGAGGACTTCGTGGGCGAACCAAGGTTTGACACCACCCAAGTCACCACCAACGAAGGATTCACCTCCTTCAATTTCTCGAGCTTTTACGTCGCAGGCCAGGCAGGATTTGCTGTGCTTGACGTCGAATGCACCAAGGGTGCACTGTCCGGATCTGGGCTGATCAAAATCGTGGAGATGGAGACCAGCGAGGTCACCGTCGTCATGGAATAACCTCCCCCCGTCCTTCTCATTCGTTTTCTGCTGCCTCTCGACCGATCCAAGCGGCGAAGTAGTCCAGCAGTGCGCGCTTCATCATGACTTCTTGTTCCTCGGAGGTCAGGGCGGGCATCGGTGTGCCGAGCGAGAAATGAGGCCAGCCGTCTTCGTCCACCCCTTCGCGGACGTAATGACCCAACGGTTCCAACAACGTGCAGACCCCCACGTGCATCAAGTCCATCTTCTCGTCCTTTTTGTACCTCCGGGATCCTTGCCCGGCCTCCTGCAAACCCACGGCAAAGACCATGGTCGTCACGTCCGGCTCTTCGCCGAAGCGGTCCATCATCCGCTTTACCAGTGTTTGCCAATCTCGCTCAAATGCGTAATCCATGCGTGGACAAAGTTCGATTAGGATACAAAAAAGCCACGATTTCTCGTGGCTTTGGTCGGGATGACTGGACTTGAACCAGCGACCACACGTCCCCCAGACGCGTACTCTACCAACTGAGCTACATCCCGATGGAGGGGTGCAAATGTAGGCGATTTTCTTCCACGGAAAAAGCCTCTGAACAAAGTAGATTTGCAAGACCGCAATTGGCCTGAAAACCTCCTCCCATGAAAATCTCCGCACGCTGGCTGCAACAGCTGTTTCCGTTTGACGTTCCCGTCGAACAAGCCGCGCAAGTGCTCACCGCAACCGGCTTGGAAGTCGAAGGCGTCGAGCACGTGGAAGACGTTCCAGGCGGGTTGGTCGGCGTGGTCGTGGGCCACGTCACTTCCGTGTCCCCACATCCCAATGCGGACCGTCTCCGCCTCTGCAAGGTGGACGTTGGTGCCGAGACGTTGGACATTGTTTGCGGTGCCAGCAACGTTGCCGAAGGCCAAAAGGTCCCAGTCGCAACCGTCGGAGCGACGCTCCACCCTTCAGAAGG
>JBDQOS010000151.1:0-7496 GCA_040261075.1 Flavobacteriales bacterium | reverse complement strand
GACTTACGTTGAGCACCCACTTGAACGAGCACATTGCCGTGGATTTGTCCAACCCGGAGAATGCCGCCGTTTGCTCGGGAAAGGCGTTTTGGACAAACACAACGAAGGGTCCTTTCTCCGTTTCCAAGCGTGCAATCCCCTTCCCCCCGAAGGCCATGTCTTCGATGGTCAGGGTAAGCACTTGGCCTTTGTGAAAGGCGCGTTTGACGCGGCGATGTCCTCCCATGGGGCGCAAAGGTACGTGTGGAAGTCACCTCCCGATGCGGCAGCCTGAAGCGCTTTCGGTACCTTCGTGACATGGCGTATTCTCAGTCTTTCGGCGCTTCTCGTCTGGCGACATTTCTGGGGTTTTTTGCAGGGCTTCTCGCCGGAAGCGCTCCCTTCCAGGCACAAGCTCAAGTGCGTGAAGGGGAGTGGACGCTTGCCACGTTCAACATTCGCTACGACAACCCCTCGGACCCGTTGAAGTGGTCTGAGCGTCGCGATGAGGTCGCCCAAATCGTTGGGTTCTACGACATCGTTGGAATTCAGGAAGCCCTTCCCAACCAAGTCCAGGACCTCGCCGATCGTTTGCCCTGGATGGCGCACGTGGGCCGAGGTCGTGACGCCGACGGCGGGGGGGAGGCATGCCCCATCTTTTACCATTTCGGCAAGTGGGAATTGCTCCACCATGAAACGCTGTGGCTCGCTTCCGATTGGCGGCGCCCCGGCGCGGTCGGCTGGTCGGCCGACTTGCCACGCACGGTTACCGTGGCTTGGTTCCATCACGTGGCCACGGGGCGCCGAGTCCGCGTGTACAACACGCATTGGAGCCACGTTTCAGCCGATGCTCGGGAGGGCAGCGCACGACTCATTGCGGCTCTCGATGCGGTGCACGGCGTTGAAGCCACAGCGGTCCTCGGGGACTTCAACGAAGAGGCGGACGCGCTGGGTCGCACCCTTCTCGCCGAGTCGGGATTCGTGGACACCTACGACGCGGTTCGGGCCCGCTGCCGCAAGTCGTTTCCGTCTTACACCACGTGGAACCCCGAGGGGTCCTCAGGAGGACCCAAGATCGACGCCATCTACGTCAAGGGCTTGGACACGAAGTGGACCTGCGTGGACGAAATCATCAAGAAGGACGTTTTCATCAGCGATCACCTCCCGGTTCATGCCGTGGTTTCTTGGTCACAGAAACGTGAATAACCCGCAATCTTGCCCCGCGTGAGGGCCTGACAAGGATTGTACCTTGTCCCTCATGTTGCCATCACCCAACCTGAAAACCATGGGCACTTGGCCGGTCTTTCTGACGGCCATTTCGACCATCTTGGGCGCAATCTTGTTCCTGCGTTTCGGTTACGCTGTGGCCCACGTGGGGTTGGTCTCGACGCTTGCCATCGTGTTCATCGGCCACCTGGTGACGGTGCCTACGGCCTTGGCTGTGGCGGAAATTGCCACCAACCAAAAGGTGGAAGGAGGGGGTGCCTATTACATGATTTCCAGGTCGTTTGGGCTGAACATAGGTGGGGCAATTGGATTGGCGTTGTACTTGTCTCAAGCCATCAGCGTGGCCTTCTACGTCATTGCTTTCACCGTGGCCTGCCGAGATTTGTTGCACTGGGCGGACGTCGCCCACGGCGTGCACGTGGACCCCATGTGGGTCAATTTGGGTGTCATGGCGATGCTCACGTTGCTGATGATTGGCAAGGGTGCCAACTTGGGGGTGAAGGCCCTGTACGTCGTTGTGGTTTTGCTGTTTGCAGCTTTGGTGCTCTTTTTCGCGGGCAGCGGCCCAGGCAATCCGGATTTGAATCCGATCGGCACCATCCCCGACGCGTTGCGGCTCGCCGACGGAACGACGGTTCGCCGCTTCTCGTTTTTCGAAGTGTTCACCTTCATTTTTCCTGCCTTCACCGGAATTGCGGCGGGCTTGGGGCTGAGCGGAGATTTGAAAGACCCGCGGGTTAGCATTCCCAAGGGCACCATCTGGGCAACCGGAGTGGGCATTGTCATTTACATCGCGGTCGCCATCAAACTGTGGTGGTCGGCTCCTCTTGAGGCACTCGCCGCAGACGAACTCTACATGGAGAACATCGCCCTTTGGGGTCCCATTGTTCCCGTGGGCTTGGCCGCTGCGGCGATGAGTTCCGCCTTGGGGTCAGTGATGGTGGCTCCCCGAACTTTGCAAGCCATCGCATCCGACGGCATTTTCCCGGAAGGGGTCTCGTCGTGGCTTAAAAAGGGCCGTGGCGCAGAACAAGAACCGGTGCGTGCGTCTGTTGCGACCTGCCTCATCGCGTTTGGCTTTGTGCTGATGGGCGACATCAACGCGGTGGCCGAGATCATTTCCATGTTCTTCATGGTGACCTACGGGGCGATTTGCTTGGTTTCGTTTTTGGAGCACATGGCGGCGGACCCGAGTTACCGACCGACCTTCCGTTCGCATTGGTCGATCAGCCTGCTTGGAGCGGTCTTGTGCGTCGTGTTGATGTTTGGGATGAACGCAACGTACGCCGCAGTGAGTTTGCTGATCATGGTGGGCATTCATGCTTGGATTTCCCGACATGGTGGAGGCCAAAAAGGCATGGCCCGACTCTTCCGGGGCGTCATCTTTCAAATGCAACGTGCCTTGCAGCTGGCGCTGCAGATGAGCGACGACGACGACCTTGAGGAATCCACGGGATGGCGGCCCTTTGTGCTGGCCATTTCGCCCGACACGTTTCTGCGCCGCGAGGGCTTTGACATGGTTCGGTGGGTGGCTTTTCAGCACGGGTTTGGAACGTACATGCACTTCATCCAAGGCTTCTTGAATGAGGAGACGCAGGCGAGTGCAAAGCATGCGCAGGCGGAATTGGTCAAACGAGCTCGTGGAAACAAAAGCCGCGTTCACCTCGACACCATCATCAGCCCATCTTACACCTCGGCCATCGCCCAATGCATTCAGCTTCCGGGCATCTCCGGCAAAGGGAACAATTTGTTTTTGATGGAGTACGCCCCAGACCACCCCGTGAACCGGGACCAGCTGATCGACAACTTTTCGCTTTTGGCGGCCGCCGGGTTGGACTTGGCGTTGCTTCGAAGCAGCGGGCGTGAGTTTGGAAACAAGCACGACATCCACCTATGGATCAACCCAGAGGACGCCAGCAACTCGAGTTTGATGATTCTGCTGGCCTACATTTTGCAGGGGCATCCCGACTGGCGTGATTCAAGCATCAGCGTGTTCTTCTTGCACGACGGGGAAAACGCCAAAGAGGAAGAAGAGGCTTTGCGCGCGAGCATCGTGGAGGGGCGATTGCCCATTGCGGAACAAAACATTGAACATGTCACGCACGATTCGAGTTCCGTACAAACCATCAAGAACAAGTCAGGTGGCGCAGATTTGGTGATTTTGGGATTCAATCAAAACGACATCGACACCATGGGGGAGGACGCATTCGAGCGATACAACGGGCTCGGTGAGGTGTTGTTTGTTCACGGACTCAAACCCCTTGTGCTGCAATGAGCAAGCGTATTCTTCTTCTGCACGGCCCCAATTTGAACCTGTTGGGACAGCGTGACGTAGACCTTTACGGGACGCTCACGCTGGCCGAACTCGAGGATGCTGTGCGAAGGCATGCCTCGGCCTTGAACGTGGAATTGGACTGCGTTCAAAGCAACGTGGAAGGCGAACTCATCAACGCTTTGCACGACGCCCCGTCCACGTGCCACGGTGTGGTGTTCAACCCAGGTGGTTACAGCCACACCTCCGTTGCTTTGCGTGATGCCGTGGAAGCCATTGCCATTCCCACGGTGGAAGTGCATCTGAGCAACATCCACGCCAGGGAAGGGTTCCGGAAGAGGAGTTTGACCGCAGAGGCGGCCATCGCATGCGTTTCAGGCATGGGGCTTGAAGGGTACTTCGCGGCGGTTGCAACGTTGGTTGGTCAATTCCAGCCGTAAATTTTCGTTGGGTCGGTCTCGTATGCAGCCGGGACTTCTTGGCCCAGGATGTTCCAAGTGCCTGCAAGTTTGGATTTCGCTTGGTCCGGTTTAGGAGGTTCGTTTGACATGCACTCGGACTGAGCGATCATGTTCTCAGCCCAGCACGGAATGCTTTCACAGCCGTTCTCGTTGCAATGCGCTACCGACGAAGGAAATGGGCTGTACCACGGATTTTCGAGCAGTTCGGCGTCCCAACTTGCTCCCGAGACAACCCACGTTGGTCCGTTGTCGCTCGTTGAACCTGAAATGACATCGGAGCTCGCCGCGCCAAGGTGGTTGTTTCCGAGTCCAAGCAGTGGAAAGGGGGCATTTTCCAAATGAAAATGAACCTCGTTGTTCCACCATCGGTTGGATCCCCCGCCACATCCGGCTTGAAAGCAAGCTTCAGATTCGCCAGCCAGCTCCACTGCGCGTGTGCATTCCGTCCAGCGATTGCAGTTGCTTGAAACCGAGGCGTCAACCAGCCGTAGCCCCACGCCACCTTCCCAGGCGTTTCCTTCGATCCAAGTGGACTCCTCTCCGTTCTCCAGTGTCACAGCGGGTGCCGTGGAAGCCCATGTGTCCTCGAAGAGGTTTTGCACAAGTTTCGTTGGAGGCAGAGGTGTTTTGATTTCAATTGGAGTGTGGTGAAACACGTTGCTCAAGAGCTGTACGCGGGCATTTGTCAGCCTGCAAAAGCCATGTTCGACGGAGCTCTCGAGAATTCGGAGCAAGGTCGAATTCGCGGGGGTAGCTTCATGTTCCCAACAAATTCCCGCGAGGTTGCATTGCTCGAAGGCGACATTTCGCGTGCTCTTCACCTGGTTTCCATTGGCGTTCCACGCCAGCAAGTCCACCGAGTGCCAATGGAAATCAGCGTTGCAATTGAGGGTGGCGCCGTCTTCCCACTCCCAAAGGCCACCGTCCATGTGGGCATGGCCATCCCCGAGGAACGAGGCCGGTCCGGTGAGGTGGGTGGTGCCGGCGTTGAGTTGGTTCCAATGAAAATTCGATCCCGGCTCAAGCCAAACCTCGGCGTTCAACCCGAGTTCCAGGTTTCCTTCGTTGCTGAGAGTTGCGTGAGAACCGGCGGGCACGGTGATTCTCCCATGTACTTGGGCCAAGCTTGCCGGATCGGACAGGTTTAGCACGGCGCCGTTCCGGAGCACGATTTTGCCCCCGTGCTCAAGGATCAGAGCGCCAGATTCATGAACGGTGAAGGTCCCGCCGTCCACCACGAGTGTGCCGTGTTGTTCAACGGTGAGCTTGGAGCCGCTGTTCACCGCAACAGCCCCCCCTTCGAGGATGGAGATTGAGGTTCCTGCGCCCACCCGAAGTTTGCCCAAGGCGCCACTTGCAGAACCCACATTCAGTACGCCTCCCGAATGGATGGAAACCTCCCCGGGGCAAGGTGAGGTGAATGCTTCGAAGGGTGTTGCGTTGTTGCCGACAGTCACAGTTCCACCGTCGTGGATTTCCAAGCCGGACAGGTGCCTCGAATGAGGGGCTTGCCACCCAAGGGTCCACCCTGCGAGACCCCCCTCGGGAAGGGCGTTCGGAGGCATGAATTCAAGCCCCTCGAGCCAAGAAAGCATCCACGTCCTGTGGTGGTTTCCCAACGAAGCATGAACCTCTCTCGGGGCGTAGGGAGGCGCCGTAGAGACGCCCATCCAAGGCGAAAACTCTTCGGAACCCAATCCCAGAGCACTGAGGTGGGAGACGAAGGTGACGTGGGGTTGCACCGTCTCTGAAAGCAAAGGGAGAGGAATGCTGGACTTGAGTGCTTCAGAAATCCGTGACACGTGACTTGACACGGAGCCAGGAAGAGGTTCTGGATCCGAGTCGGGTTGGGTGAAGGCCAAGCTTCCTGTGTGGATGGCGCCTCCCTCGGTCCAGGGCATTTCTCCTGTCGGAAGCACAAACGTCGCCGCCAAGGCAGGGTCCGGAGAAGGGGTCCATCGAAATGCCTTGACGTGGAAGGCGTTGAGTGAGACGGGAGGAGGAACTCCCCATTCCAAGAAGATCAAGGCCGAGTCGGACAACACTTCCCAACCGTCCGGGTGGCTGTTGATGACATTGAGGTTGACGCTTCTGCGTGGCCACCCGAGTTGTTGGAGGTGACTTTGCGATTCGAGAAAGGACGGGCTCTCTGCAATGTGATGTTGCAAGAGTTCGTGGGCAGCGTCAGAATTCAAGGCTTGCCAAAGCTCACTTCCGTCGAGACTCACCGTTGACAGTCCCAAAACCAACGCTTGCAAACCTACGGGAAGGTTGGCTCCAAGGTGAGGTGCGTCGACGGAGTAGTATTGGCCAACGCAGTGGGGAGTGCCCTCGTCTTCCCATTGAGCCAACGTGGTGCGCACGACCAAGCCTCCCATGCTCACCCCTGCCAAAACTGCCGGGCGGGATCCCGTTTTTGCCGAAAGGGCAAGGGTCAGGACGTGGTCCAAAAGGGCTGATTTGGCGTTGAGAGAGGCGGTGCCATGTTCGAAGTCCACGAAGAGCAAATCCAACCCACGTTCGTGCAACGAGTCCAGCAAGGGGCGGTATTCCAGGCCCTGGGGAAACTCGACCAAATCTCCTGCATGAATGTCGTTCCAAGTCACGTTGCCGTACCCATGTGAATTGGGGTCCCAACCGCTCCCGAAATCGAATCCCTCAACCAAAAGAACAGGGCGGTCAAACACGTTGTCCGATCCGATTCGGAAGGTCACGGCTCCACGAACGGGACTTCCTTCGAACGTGGTGTGAACTTCGCTGGTGCATCCGGTCCCTGCAGGGCACCAAGGCGGCGTTTGAGGCGCAGGTACGGGGTCGAATTGACCGCGCGTTGGCACGGCGAGAGCGCTCAACAGAGCGAGGCAGATCGAAGGTGTAACTCGAAGAGCTTTCATGGCGTCGTGGTGACGTCGAGGTCCGACCAATTCAGGCGAAGCGGGAGTTCCCATGGAACGGTTTCCTGCGTGTGGACGGCCACCACGTGGGATCCGGTGCTTGTTTGTCTCCGGTGAAGCGACACCTGGACGGGCAATTGCCGGAAAGGGAGTTCGCCAACGAATCGGACGTCGCCTTGGGTGCCCTCCAGAGGAAGGGTGTCTGGCTGATTGGACACCGCATCAGAAAAGGCGAGGAAATAGCTTTCAACCGGCACACCAACTGTCCGAGACAAGCGCAGGTTGAGTTGGATGGGAAGTGCGGAACTCAATCGACAGGTGTCTTGGCCTGTCGCGTCGAGACGGACGTGACGCCAAGAATGCGGAGGCATTGGGTCCGGAGAAAACACCGCCCATTGGGCCTGTGAAGGAACGCAGTGGGTCGGGAGCACCACGCCGTCCTCGGCCTCCCAATGCAAGGTGTCGTCCAAAAGTTCCAGACCAAGGGGGGCGGGGTTGGCCCCAAACCCCGAGGGCTTGACGAGCAGGACAAACCCGTCGGAAGGGGGAGCCCCGTCCACGTCAAGGACCACCAACGAATGCGACGGCTCGGAGGAAGGGACGGTGCACGAATGGGTGCTCAAGCAGAAGGCCAGGATTGGCAAAGAGCGGATGAAGAAATGT
>JBDQOS010000150.1:0-6146 GCA_040261075.1 Flavobacteriales bacterium | reverse complement strand
CTACGCCCCTTTGGCGAACGAAGACGACGGCTCATGCTTGTTTGCTGACGCCTGCGGCAATTGTGGCGGGATGGCGTACGCGGGCTGCACCGACGCCACCGCGTGCAATTACGACGCAGACGCGGGTTGCGACGACGGCTCCTGCCAGTACGACGACGTGTTGGGGGAGTGCGGTGGGACCTGTGCAGCCGATGTGGACGGGGATGGCGTCTGTGACGACCAAGACGATTGCATCGGGTCGTACGATGCATGCGGCGTTTGCAACGGGGACGAATCCATGTGCACCGGATGCACCGACGTGGAAGCGTGCAACTACGAGTTGCTTCCGGAGGCCATCTGGAGCACCAATTTTGGGTTGGAGAGTACACCGGACATCGCTCTGCTGACGGTAAATGGGGAGGAAGGCAGTTACTTTTTTGAAGGCGAATTGAACTCCCTTGAGTTGGCTTCGTTGGGAGGTGACAGCCTCGAGGTCACGTTGGCCTTTTCAGGTGAGTTGACCGTTGAGGGCGACGCGGCCATTGGGGTGGTGTCAGCCGTTCTTTTGTTGCCGAACGGATTGACAGATTTGCCGGAGTTTGCCACCTTTGAAATCACAGCGGGAGAGGTTTCTTGGACCGTTACGGCTTCCTTGGATAGCGCCGGCTCGGATTCGCTGTCCGGGACAGTGGCAGGGTTTGGGCTGGCAATTCTTGAGGACGGTTCCTGCACGTACCCGGATTCTTACCAGGATTGCGAGGGCAATTTTGTTCCGCAAAGTGTTTGTGGTGCGGGGACTGAATTTGACGAGGTTACGGGAACCTGCATCCCCGCGAGCACGTGTATGTCTTCGGAAGAAGCTTGCGGACCCAACACGATTTGGGACGAAGTGCTTGGGCTTTGTGTCCCTGTCACACTCACCGCAGCCTGCTACTTCGACACGGACGGGAACGGGGCTGTTGGAACGGGGGACCTTCTCAATCTGCTCAGTGCGTTTGGCCAGGAATGCGACATCAATTCTGGCGACGGAGAATAGCCTCAGAAAAAGAGCGGACTTGAAATTTCATTCAACAGAAAAGCCCCGGCTCGGCCGGGGCTTTTTTGATGATTCTAAAGAAGAGAGAATCAGCGACGGTCGCGCTGCTGGCTCTCGTTACAACGGATGGGACGACCCATGAGGTCTTTTCCTTCCATGCCGTCCAAAGCTGCTTGAGCTTCTTCCTGGTTAGGCATTTCAACAAATCCAAAACCACGAGACCGTCCGGTTTCGCGATCGTGGATGACTCGTGCACTGTCAACGGCACCAAAGGCCTCAAATGCTTCACGCAAGGCCATGTCGTCCACGCCCCATGCAAGGTTTCCTACAAAAATGTTCACTGCAAAGAATTAAAAAATGTGCGGCGAAGGTAGTCGACCTTCGCAGAAGTTTGACATTCAGGCCCTGTTTATTGAGAATGGGCCGGTTAGTGGTCGTTTTCGGCGCTCTCTTTTTTCTCGTCGGGTGCGAAGTAAGGCACCGTCCCTTCGAGGCCCTCGAGCTGCGAAAGGATCTCTGCGAGTTGGACAGCACCTACTTGCTTGGCGAGAATTTTCTTTTCCTCGTCAAGCAAGAACATTTTCGGTGTGGCGTATACGTCGAACGTGGTACGGAAATTCAAGCTTTCGAGGTTGGTGACTCGGCCGTAAATCAAGGCAGTTGCGCTGTCTTGAGCGTTGATCAACGGGTTGTCGCTGACGTTGATCCACGACGTAAACTCCTTTTCGCGGATGTATTTCTGCCAAGGTTCTGGTTCGAAGTCGTTTCCGATGGCAAAAATCTCGAGGCCGCGAGGCTTCCATTCGTCGTAGATGCGTTCGAGTTTGGGCATCTCTTTCTTGCAGTGCCCACACGTGCTTTCCCAAATGCAAATGAGCGTGTATTTGGCTTCCACGTCGTAAAGGCTCACCCAGTTCTCTTGGTCCAAATCGGGCAAGGTGATGTCGGGGGCGCGGTTGCCGCAAAGCGTGTGCTTCAAATCGTCTGCGCGTTCGAGAATTTTCTTCAATTGGTCGTCGGTCAGCCAGTCCACCATGCCCGTGCGGTAATAGGCGTTGACGAGGTCGACAAAGACCTTGTCCATGCACATGATCTTTGACGACTCGCTGGCGTACGTCATGTGGTGGACCATGTACTTGAAGAAATCTTTGTTTCCGGCGTCCAAGGCTTGCTTCAACAGCGAATGAGCTTCCGCGATCATCGTGTCCGGAATCTGGGGCAAAACCTTCGACCAATAGCGCGAAATGAGTTGATCAAATGCTCCGTCGCGCACCAAACGCGGGTCGCTGAAATCCAGGCGATCCCAATAGTGGTCGCGGTACCACATGTATTGCCACATGGCCTTGTCCTCCACGTCTGCAGGCGCATCAGGGACTTGAGGCTCCGTCACCATCTTCAGGTACTTGCCAAAAAGAAAGTTCCTCGGATCGTTGGTCAGGTAGTGCTGGTATTCGTTGACTTCGTCGGTCAGCTTTTGAATTCCAGCTCGGGCTTCGGCAACGGCATCTTTGGTGGCGGAACTGTCTTGGAGGACCTGATCGAAGGGCGCACGTTCGCTTCTCTTGTCTTTGATGAAGCTTAGGTAGCTGTAGAAGACGTCGTTTTCTTTGCTCTGAAGCACTTCGAGGTCGCCGCTGGGGTTGCTTGCCGTGGTTTTGAATTCCATGGGTTCGCTGACCATGAGGAACTCGAAAAATTTGGGGCCGGGGACGACCAAGGCGTATTTCCCACCTTCCTCAAAAGGCTTGCCTTCAAAGACCACCGTGCCCTTTTTGTCGGTCACTGCGGTGTCGTTGTAAAAAAGCTTGGCGCCGTAGTAATTGGCCAGGTAGACCGTGTCGTTGGAGAGGCCCTCGACGTGAACGGTTACGTTGTTTTGGGACCAAGTGTGGGCGCTCCATCCCAAGGCCACCAGGACGGTGAAGGCAGACTTTGCCAATGAACGAAGTGAGCGGTGCAAAGGTTGAATTCCCATCGAGACGAGTTTTGTCGTTCAAATGTAGTGCGAGGCGCAGGGGAGAAAGCAATCTTTGTGCCAACGCATCACAAGAATTTGCAACTGAATGGAATCACCTTTTCAACGGGCTTTGGTGCTGGGGGCGGGCAACGTCGGAGCGAGGGCAGCTCGTCGTTTGGCGGAGGCTGGGTTGAGCGTGACTGCGACCACCAGCAATCCCCAAACTTCTTGGGCCTTGACCTGCCTTGGAGTTCGTGCGATCAGCTGGCGCTGGGAGCCCGGCGCATCTTGGATGGAATTGGTGGAAACAAGAGCGGAGGTGTGGTGCGTCACAGTCCCTTCACGAAACGGGCAAGCTCATGCAGAGGAGTTTCATCGCGAATTGCATGAAGCGGCTGCGCGAGCGGGAGTGCGGAGGTTGATTTGGACGTCGTCCACGGCGGTGTACGATCCACTGCAGGCGGGTGAGATTGAGGAGTCGGATGCGATTCACATCGCGTCAAGGCACACCGGCGTAGACATGTTGGCGCTCGAAAAGATTCACCTTGAAGCGCGGAAGGTGCCGTTTGTGTCGCTGCGACTCGGAGGTTTGTTCTCCGAGGCCCGACACCCCGCTGTGGCGCTGACGAGGCGTGTTCCCATTCGGGAGGCGGATGGCCAGGTGCAATGGGTCCACGAGGAGGATGCTGCTCGGGCTTGCGTTTTTGTGGCGTTGAGAAAAGGCCACGTTCCTGAGGCATTGAATGTTGTGTCCCCCAACGCGTCGTCCCGCCGAGAGCTCTTGGAGGCTTCGTTGTCACCCGGAGAGCTGCCTGTCCTTGTGGAAGGAGGAAGGAGGCGACAAGTGAGTGCAGAGCGTCTTGCGGGATTGGGGTTTGATTGGTCCGTTCCAGTTCCTGTTGATTGGGCGCGCCGTCAAGCTGGAGCAACCACAACGGGTGCATGGCAAGGTCCCCACGGTCAACTCAATTGGACCCGGCACGCCTCTTTGATTGGGGAAAACGTGCAAGGTGTGGCCCTGATGGTTCACGGATACAAGGGATTCCGAGAGTGGGGGAATTGGAAAGGTGTGGCTGAACGCTGGGCCCGAGAGGGGTGGGAGGTGTGGCGCATGGATTTTTCCCACAACGGACACCTTGAACCGTTTCGTGAAGACTGCTTGGACGAAGAGGCTTGGAGCCAAAACCGCTACCACTTCGAGCGGGACGAGGTTGCCTGGGCCTTGAACAAAATCGCGCGGCCCGGAACCAAGTTGGTGGTCCTGGGGCACAGTCGCGGGGGGGCAATGGCAGCTGCCGGAGCGCGTCAATTTGAAGAAAAGGGCGGCTCGCTGTCTGGGGTGTCTTTGTGGGCCCCTGTCTCCGACGTGTTCTCACGGTTTCCAGACGAGGACGGTCTTCGGAGATGGGAAAGAACAGACCGCCTCGAAGTCGTCAATGGCAGGACAGGACAAGTCCTGTCGCACCCGTTTGCGTTTTACACAGAGGCCGTCAACAGACGTGAGGAGTTGTCTGTGCAGCGTGCAGTGGTCGGATTGGAGGCATCCGTTTTTGTGGTCCACGGAGAAGGCGATTCCGCGGTGGATTGGAGGGAAGGCCTACGAATTTCAACGTGGGCAAAACGTGGGACGTTTTGCCCGGTTCCAGGCGCGGATCACGTGTTTGGGATGAGTCACCCATGCAAGGACTCGAGGGTGTGGGCAGAAGCCCTGGAAGAGGCGTGGGCCCACCAAAAGGCATGGCTTCAAGGCTTGAGTTGAAAAGATCGGGCCACAAAAAAGGCCGACTCTCGAGGAGCCGGCCTTTCTCGTAACAGGCCCGTTTGGGCCCGGTGTTTGATCACTTCTGAATCACCAGGCGTTGCGTGACACGCTTTGCACCGTTGGTGAGTTCAAGAAGGTAAATGCCGTTGTTCAAGTCGAGGTTGAGCTCCGCACCGGACACGAGGTCGTTGCGGCGTTGCTCGAACACCACTTTGCCGTCCAGTCCAAGGACGCGAACCGTGGCGTTGTCCAAGTTGGCCTGGACGCGAACAAAGTCTTGGGCAGGGTTGGGACCAAACGCACACTCGAGAGGAGCGACGAATTGCACGTTGTCCACCACAGGGTCGGTGACGTCTACGAAAACGTCGTCGATGTAGTACGTGGGAACGCTGATGCCGTCTCCAGCTGCGTAAAAGTTCACACCGCCAATTTGGCCGCCGTCGTAGGGGAGCTGACCCAAGTACACGTCGTCGTAGTACAAGTGCATCAAGTCAGAGTCCGTGTCGATGAGGTGCGTGATTTTCAACCAGGTCCCCGGGGTGTACGTGGCGTCAAGCGTGTACGTGCCTCCGTCGATGTTGTAGTTCACCGTGCCGTTGCCGTTGAGGTTGCACTCAAAAGCCCATGCCACGCCGGGGCTTTGGTTCTCCTGAACGTTGTAGTAGCCCGCGTTCCCTTCGGGGACAAGCATGCTGAAGGTGATTTCGTAAGCACCGGTGAGACCGGCGACGAGCATGATGTCCATGGGACCTCCAGCGACGCCCCCAAAAATCTTCATCGATTGGGTGCCTGACAAGGCCGCTTCGTCTGTAATCTGCGAGTCCATTGCGCCGCCTTCGTTGCCGGCTGTCCAAACAGCCCACGCAGGGGCTCCTTCGACGGAGATGTAATCGCCGACCGCGTAACCTTCGAAGTCGTCAGTGAACAGTTGGGCTTGAAGGGCGCTCGCAGTCAACAACAATGCAGGGAGTAGAAATTGTTTCATGAATGGGTGTTTGGAACTAAAATAATGAATCGTGGGGACAAAATAGGAATCAAGCACGAGGAATTCCGAACATTGCCCCATGATTTGGGAAGGAAATGTGAGAAAAATGGAGTCGGCTGTGGACGACGCAGGAAGGGTGTCGTACCGATTTCGTGGCGCCGATGTCTTGACGCCTTTGGACGAAGTGGACGCCACGGAGTGGGTTGGCCGGGAGGTTTCGATTCGATTTCAGGGCGCCATTCACTGCGTTGAATCGGGAAAGGCGATCCGAAAGACGTACGGAGAAGGCCTCTCGTACGAGGCGTTTATGAAGTCCCCTTTGGCTTGTCCAAGCATTTTGCGCCCGGAATTGAGTCGCATTCACGAAGGGGTCGCCCTTCGAGACGAGGCTTGGGAGCGCGAGCATCACCTGACGCCGCACGTGGTG
>JBDQOS010000149.1:0-3793 GCA_040261075.1 Flavobacteriales bacterium | reverse complement strand
GTGGCTGCCGTTGGGCGTGCACACCGAAACCACGTCGACCTGAACGGCGTCGAGCAACGGCAGCCACATTTCGTTGGCCCGCACCGCGGTGGAACACGGATGCCACGTGGTGGTTGAAAAGCCCATGGGGCTTCGGGCGAAGGAGGTGAAAGGGCTTGGCGAGCTCGCCGAGTTGAGGGGAGTGAGGGTGTTTGGGGTGATGCAAAACCGGTACGCGCCCGCCGCGCAGTGGTTGAAACGCACGCAAGACGCGGGGGAGTTTGGCGACCTGTTGCAGGTGCACGTGCAATGCCTGTGGAACCGAGACGACCGCTACTACACTCCCGGCTCCTGGCGCGGCACGCTTGCCGAAGACGGCGGCCCGCTGTTCACGCAGTTCTCGCATTTCTTGGACATCCTGATGTGGGTGTTTGGTCCTCTCGAAGTGGACGAGGCCCATTTTGTGGACCAAACCCACCACGACTCCACCGAATTCGAGGACGGGGGAGCGGTTCGCTTTCGCCTGGTTCAAGGCGGGTGGGGAACGTTCACGTTCAGCACGTCCGCGCCACACCAAAACTTCGAAAGCAGCATGACGGTCATGGGCACCCGCGGCACCGTCCGAATCGGCGGGCAGTACATGGACCGGATGGAGGAGTTTGTGCTGCCTCACCTCGAGAAGCCCGACATGGGTCAGGCACCGCCTCCCAACGATTACGGCGGGTACACCGGATCCGCGGCCAACCACCACCACGTCTACGACAACGTGATGGACGTGCTTCTTCGTGACGCCCAAGTCGCAACACCCATCTCGGAAGGGGTGGAGGTCGTGCAGGCCATCGAAGCCATGAACCGACTGGGCAGGAGTCAGGAGTGACGGGTCGGGCGGGTCCACACGCGCCACGTCGAACGGAACATCCACGGGAACCACCACGGCGCCTTGATCCAGCGTCGCATCGGAACCACTTCGGCCCCAAATTCCGCGTAAAATTGATCCACCCCGGGGTCTTGACTCCCGCCGAAGTCGAATCGTTCGCACCCGAGTTCTTGGGCGTGCCTCATGGCGGCAAGGAGCATGGCCACACTCGCACGTCCGGAGGCGGAAGAGCGCTGTTGACCTCCAAACGAGTAGACGCACGTGCCGTGTTCCAGCACGACAAATCCGCCAGAGGCCAAACAGGAGCCGTCCGGTCCCACGGCGAGGCTGGTAAAGCACCAAGGTGCCGACGCGAGACGCTGCAGGAGTTCTTCGATCCGGGCGGCGTGGTGGGCCAGTCCCTTGCGGGCACGAGCAGCCTTGTGCAGCCGAGCGACTTCCTTCCAGGCTCCGGGGTTCCCTGAGGCGATGTGCACTGAACCGCCCTCCCGCAAGAACCGCTTTTCTTGCTTGAGCCGCGTGTTGGGGCAGGGGAGTTCCCGACCAGGCAAGAGCCGCGTCTGTCGCGTGTGCCGAAGAATTTCTACCCATCCCGTCGGCGGAGCCAAGCAACCCAATGCCCTTGGTCCCAAATCAACCACGGCAAGCAAAGGGCGTTGTTCTCTCAAAAGGGTACGCAAGAGCTGTTGCTCTTCGCGAGTTCCATGGAGGTCCGAGTGGAGTGCCCAGGGTGGGGTGCACGCAAGCGGAAGCACCTTCTTCAGCCTGGATTGAAACAACGCGAGCCCACCGGATCCAGCCTCAATCACGATGCCTCGCTCGCCGAGCCACGTGGGCGACCCAAATCCGGAGCGAGCCTTCATTCAGAACTGGTTAACCGCCGATCGAGCGCTTCACCGCTTCAAATTCGCGGTCGCCTCCGATGAACTGATTGCCGAGGTTGATGAACTCCCGAGCTGTGGCACGGTCTCCGAGTTCGTCAAGCAATTCGATGGTCATGACGAAAGCGTACTGGAGCAATTCGAGTTGCGACTCGGTCAGCCCACGGCCCTGCTGGTCGAGGAGCAAATTGCGGGCGGTCTCCCAAGCGTTGTCCGCATCACGACGAGCTTTCAACGCGAGAAACACCGTGCCGTACATCATCCAAGCTCCTGGATCTTCCTCGTTGATGGTCGTGAGGTACTTGTAGTACGATTTGGCCTTGGTGTACTTGCCGTTGTCCATCTCGGTTTCCGCCGCAATCACGGTTTCTTTGCGCAGATCTTCGAGGTATTCCTGTTCTTTCGGAACGTACTCGAGCTCTTTGTCCTTTTTGACAAATTTCCCCGCATACTTCAGAGCGTTCTTCAAGGCCTTCAATTTGTCCACTTCGTAGGTCTCGCGCAAATCGGAGTCGTCGCTGTTGTGGATGCCCAAATAAGCCTTGGCCATGTACAAGTAGGGAACCGGGTGTTTTTTCTGTTCTTCGTCCTCCGTGTAGCGAATGGCTTTGAACAACACTTTCTCGTACTTCTGGTCGACGTACCAGACCAAGAGCTGATTCAGTTCATCTTCGGTGATGAGGATAGGCTCTTCTTCTTCCTCTTCTTGGATTTGGGCTACGGCAGCAGGAGCGGCGCCGAGGGCCAACGTGAAGAGCAGGGCGGCGTAAGCAAACAGAGAGGGGCGAACAGAGAACAGGTTCATGGTTTCATTTTTTCATTTGTCTCCCAACTGGGGGCACAAACCGTGCCGAAGATAAAGGACGACGAAACAAGGACGATTTCTCCTCGAGAAATGTTGTTTGAACGGATGTGCGGCTGGGGTGTTCTTTTGTGAACCATGTCGCGCGACCCTTCTTCCGACGTTCATGCCTCCCTGAAACACTGGTTCCGTGAGCAAGGCTGGGAGCCCCAGGCCTTCCAACAGGAGGTCTGGCACGCGTGCGCCCAAGGGATGAATGGGCTTCTTCAGGCTCCCACGGGGAGTGGCAAGACGTACGCCGCCATGGGGCATGCGTTTGCGCAGTGCGTAGGACAGCCCTGCCGTGGAGGCTTGAAATTGCTCTGGGTGGCCCCGCTTCGCGCGTTGTCGTCGGACATTGCCGAGGCGGCGCGCGTGCTGGCACAAGGGTTGGGATTGGATTGGGAAGTGGGTCTGCGGACGGGGGACACCTCGGCCCGAGCGAAAGCCCGTCAGCGGAAGGCCCTTCCCGACGTGCTCATCACCACCCCCGAGTCGCTTCACATCTTGATCGGCCAAAAAGGCGGCGCGCAACGGTTGTCGGAGGCACGGATGGTGGTCGTTGACGAATGGCACGAACTGCTGGGTTCAAAGCGGGGGGTCACCACCGAATTGGCCGTCCGGTGGATTTGCGACGTGGGGGCGAAACGAGGACGAGCTCCGCTGGTTTGGGGGGTGAGTGCAACCCTGGCTCGACCTCGCGAAGCGATGGAGGCGCTGACGGGGAACGTCAACGGTGCGGTCATTCGTGCGGACATCGAGAAAGACGTGAGCATCGCGAGCGTCATGCCCGGGGCATTCGAGCGTTTGCCGTGGGCAGGCCACATCGGCCTTCAATTGGTGGACCAAGTTGCGGGAATCGTGGCCTCCAACACGAGCACGTTGGTGTTCACCAACACGCGACGCCAGGCCGAGGTGTGGTACCAAGCCCTTCTCGCACACAAGCCGGAATGGGCGGGACTCTTGGCCATGCACCACGGGTCGATCGCCAGGGAGTTGCGGGAATGGGTGGAAGACGCATTGCATGACGGGCGTCTCCGGGCGGTGGTGTGCACCGCGTCGTTGGACCTCGGGGTGGATTTCCGGCCCGTGGATGCGGTGGTCCAAATCGGCGGCCCAAAGGGGGTGTCTCGCATGATTCAACGCGCAGGAAGATGTGGACACCGCCCGGGCGCGCAAAGCAAGGCGCACTTCGTCCCGACCCACGGACTCGAG
>JBDQOS010000001.1:0-3611 GCA_040261075.1 Flavobacteriales bacterium | reverse complement strand
TGCGCCACGAGAGCTACACGCCGTGGATTGAGCGCGTTGGCCAGGCCTTTGCAGTGCTTGTGCCTGCAGCATTTGCCTCGATTCCCTTGTACCTGTTCCTGACCCAAGCCTAAGACCATGCTCGATTCCAAGATCCCCGGAGGTCCCTTGGCCGACAAGTGGACCCAATACAAGAACAACATTCGCCTGGTCAACCCGGCCAACAAGCGCCTCATCGACGTGATTGTGGTGGGCACGGGATTGGCAGGTAGCTCGGCCGCCGCCTCGCTGGCGGAGATGGGCTACAACGTGAAGGCGTTCTGTTTCCAGGACAGCCCGCGTCGTGCACACTCCATCGCCGCTCAGGGTGGCATCAACGCAGCCAAGAACTACCAGAACGACGGGGACTCGGTGTACCGGTTGTTCTACGACACCATCAAAGGGGGGGACTACCGAAGCCGAGAGGCCAACGTGCACCGCTTGGCGGAAGTCAGCACCAGCATCATTGATCAGTGCGTGGCACAAGGCGTGCCTTTCGCACGCGAATACGGGGGACTGTTGGACAACCGCTCTTTCGGAGGGGTCCAGGTCAGCCGGACGTTCTACGCGAAGGGCCAGACGGGCCAGCAGCTGCTGCTCGGGGCTTATTCAGCGTTGAGCCGCCAGATTTCCAAGGGCAAGGTGAAGATGTACAACCGTCACGAGATGATGGACGTGGTAATCGTCGACGGCAAAGCCCGCGGCATCGTCGCTCGCAACCTCGTCACGGGAGAACTAGAGCGTCACAGCGCGCACGCGGTGGTGCTTGCGACAGGTGGCTACGGCAACGTGTTCTTCTTGAGCACCAACGCCATGGGCTCCAACGTCAGCGCGGCATGGAAGGCGCACCGCAAGGGCGCGTTCATGGCAAACCCGTGCTTCACGCAGATTCACCCCACGTGCATTCCGGTGAGCGGACATTACCAAAGCAAGTTGACTTTGATGTCGGAGTCGTTGCGAAACGACGGACGCATTTGGGTGCCTGCCAAGGCGGAAGATGCCGAGGCTGTGCGCAAAGGCACGCTGAAGCCGACGGACATCGCCGAAGCGGACCGCGACTACTACTTGGAACGTCGCTACCCTGCCTTCGGAAACTTGGTGCCACGTGACGTGGCGTCACGTGCGGCGAAGGAGCGTTGCGATGCAGGGTTTGGGGTGAACACGACGGGTGAGGCCGTATACCTCGACTTTGCCAGCGCCATCATGCGCTACGGAAAGACCGAAGCGAACGTGATGGGCCTGGAGAATCCCGGCGACGACAAGATTCGCGAGCTGGGCAAGGCGGTGGTCAAGGCCAAGTACGGCAACTTGTTCGACATGTACCGCCAAATCACAGACGACAACCCGTACGAAACCCCCATGAAGATTTACCCCGCCGTGCACTACACGATGGGTGGACTTTGGGTGGACTACAATCTGATGACGACGTTGCCGGGCTTGTACGCGGCCGGGGAAGCCAACTTCTCCGACCACGGCGCAAACCGCCTCGGGGCCTCTGCGTTGATGCAAGGGTTGGCGGACGGCTACTTTGTGTTGCCCTACACCATCGGCGACTACCTCGCCGACGACATTCGCACGGGCGCCATTGCCAACGACACGCCTGAATTTTTGGAGGCCGAGAAGGCCGTCAAGGCACAACTCGATAAGTTCGTATCCAACAACGGCACGACGCCTGTGGACGACTTCCACCGTCGCTTGGGCCGCATCATGTGGGACAACTGCGGGATGGCACGCAACAAGGAGGGTTTGACTCAAGCCATCGCCGACATCTCGGCGTTGCGAGAAGAGTTTTACGCCAACGTGCGTGTGCCGGGTTCGGCGACGGGCTACAACCCGGAGTTGGACAAGGCCGGTCGCGTGGCGGACTTCCTCGAGCTCGGCGAGTTGATGTGCAAGGACGCTTTGGAGCGCGAAGAGAGCTGTGGCGGTCACTTCCGCGAGGAACACCAAACTGAAGAAGGCGAGGCCTTGCGCCGCGACGACGAATTCACCTTCGTCAGCGCCTGGGAATGCAACGGCAAGCCCAGCGACGCGAACCTCCACAAGGAGGGACTTGTTTATGAAAACATTGAGTTGAAGCAGCGCAGCTACAAGTAATTCCCAGAAACGAAGAAGATGAACCTGACGCTTAAAGTTTGGCGCCAAAACGGCCCACAAGACAAGGGACATTTCGACACGCACCAGCTGTCGGACGTGACCGGGGACATGTCGTTCCTTGAAATGATGGACGTCCTGAACGACACGATCATCCGCGAGGGAGGTGAACCCATTGCATTTGACCACGACTGCCGCGAAGGCATCTGCGGGATGTGCTCCATGTTCATCAACGGCGAAGCGCATGGCCCAGGCCGCGGCGTGACGACGTGCCAGTTGCACATGCGCTCCTTCAAAGACGGCGACACCATCACCATTGAGCCCTGGCGCGCTTCCGCGTTCCCCGTGGTCAAGGACTTGACGGTGGACCGCAGCGCGTTCGACCGAATCATTCAGGCCGGTGGGTACGTGTCGGTCAACACGAGCGGCGAGACGCTTGACGCCAATGCCATTCCCGTGCCCAAGGCGGATGCCGACGAGGCTTTCAACGCCGCGACGTGCATCGGATGCGGGGCGTGTGTGGCCACGTGCAAGAACGCCTCAGCGATGCTGTTCGTGTCGGCCAAGGTGAGCCAATTCGCGCTCCTTCCGCAGGGTCAACCCGAGCGGAAACGCCGCGTGACGCGAATGGTGGAGCAGATGGACAAGGAAGGGTTTGGCAACTGCACCAACACGGGTGCGTGCGCCGTGGAGTGCCCCAAGGGCATCGACTTGACCAACATCGCGCGCATGAACCGCGACTTCCTGAACGCCTCTGTGACAGGCGAATAAATCACAATAAATCACAATAAATCACAACGCGAAACGCGTTGAAACGGGCCGTCGTAACTTTTGGGGTATGATGAACCGTTTTCTTTTACTCGCGGCTGTGGCGTTGACCGCCGTTTCCGCCCAAGCCCAAAAGGCTGAATTGACGTTTGGCGTGGCTGGATTGTGTGGCATGTGCGAGAACCGCATCGAAGCGGCGTTCGACCAAAAAGGCATCTTTGCGGCAGATTACAACCTCGAGACCAAGCAGCTGCACGTGGTGTACAAGACCAAGAAGTGGAACGAGGAGCGCTTGCACAAGCTGGCCACCGCCGTGGGCCACGACACCGACAAGTACAAGGCGACCGACGAGCAGTACGCGAACATGCACGGCTGTTGCAAGTACCGCGACGTTGAAGGCGGCTCCTGCACAGGTGGAGATCACGACCACGACCACCGCTGATGCGAGCCTTGCTGATTGGCGCTTGCGTGGCGCTGATGGCGAGCTGGTCTCCTGAAGCCAGCGCGCAGAAAACCCTTCGAGGAAAAGTCTTTGCGCCCGAGGACCACTCGGGTCACAACCACGCGCCTGGTGCACACGTCGGCAAGGAGACGTTTGACCCTCTTCCGGGCGCGACGGTGATGTGGAAAGGCAGTGGAGTAGGGGCGGTGACGGATGCGTTTGGGTTTTTTCAAATCGAGGTTCGAGGCATTCCAGACACCCTCCGGGTAAGTATGGTGGGGTTTGAGAC
>JBDQOS010000148.1:0-3365 GCA_040261075.1 Flavobacteriales bacterium | reverse complement strand
GTGCTGGAATTTGAAGGCCGGTCACTGGAGGGGTTGGACGGGTTGTCCGACCCAGATGCTCGCGATGCGTTTGAGCGCCTGCTCGCCCACCCGCGCGTGTTGCTGAGCCCCCACGTCGCGGGTGGGCGAGCAGGCGCTCAAACGCATCGCGAGCATCTGGGTCGGACAACCCGTCCAACCCCTCCAGTGACCGGCCTTCAAATTCCAGCACGTCGAGGCACGCGTCCGTCACGCGCCCGTCGTCCAGGGCACGGAGCAGGGCGGAGGTTTGGACGATGGGGCCTCTTGCGCTGTTCAGCAGAACGACGGGCTTGTCAAAGTTGTCAAGCCAAGTGTCGTCGACCAGACCTTTCGTCTCCGGGGTCCACGGCAAGTGCAAGCTGACCACCTCAGCCTCTCGGCAAAACTCGGCCCAGCCCACAGGCTTTACGTGCGGCAAGGGTGGCGCCACAGAAGGCGAATCGCCCCAGCCGTCCTTGTACTTGTCGTAGGCGAGGACCCTGCAGCCAAACCCAGCGAGCCGTTCCGCCACCGCACTGCCCATGTGGCCGTAGCCCAGGATGCCGAAAGTGAGGGACTTCAATTCACGTCCGCGATGCGCTTCGCGTTCCCATCGACGCGCTCGGATGCTCGCGTCGCCGGAACGCATTTTGTTCAAGACGTTGAGCAGCATGCCCACCACGTGTTCGCCTACGGCGTCGCGGTTTCCTTCGGGGCTGCTGTGCACGTCGATGCCGAGTTCGGCCGCCCGAACCAGGTCGATGTTTTCCAACCCCGAGCCGCTTCGCGCGATCCACTTCAAATCTGGAAGAGCATTCAACACGTCACGGTCAAGTCGAATCCGGCTGCGCAAGACGATTGCGTGCACGGACGGGGTGTTTTTCGCCTGGTGGATGAGCTGTTCCCGTGTCAGTTTTGAGGCGTCGTGACAGGTCATGCCCGCACCTGTCAGGGCCTCTTCAAGAGCGGGATGGACCGAGTCCAAAAACCAAACGTGGAAGCCTGCCATCGCAAAGGAGTTAGGCCATCAACGAGGCGATGAGCGAGCCCAAGCTGAAGTAAATGATGAGCCCTATGATGTCGTTGGCCGTCGTGATGAAGGGGCCTGTGGCTAGGGCGGGGTCGATGTTTCGTTTGTCCAGCATCAGAGGAACGAAGGCCCCAAACAACGCGGCAAACACGATTACGCACAACAGCGATGCAGACACCGTGGTGCTGAGCGTCCAGCCAAACCCAAGCAGCACGCTTGCCAAGAAAATGATGGCCGAGCAGATGAGTCCGTTCACCAAGCCCACGCTCAGTTCTTTCAGGAGGCGTGTGGCGAGGTTGCCCATGTTGACGTTGGCCGAGGCCAAGCCCTGCACGACAATGGCGGAAGATTGCACCCCAACGTTGCCCCCCATGGCCGCGATGAGCGGAATGAAGAGGGCGAGCTCAGGGTTGTTTTCGATGTCGAAGGCGCCGATGACGTACGCGCCCCCAATGCCGCCACCAAGTCCGATGAGGAGCCACGGGAGCCGTGCGCGGGTCAAGGCCCACACGCTGTCTTTTCCTTCGACGTCTTCCGAAATCCCAGACGCGAGTTGGTAATCGCGTTCCGCGTCTTCGATGATGACGTCCACCGCGTCGTCAATGGTGATGCGTCCGAGCAGCTTGCCTTTTGAATCGACAACGGGCAGTGCCACGAGGTCGTAGCGCTCCATGAGCTTGATCACCACTTCTTCGCTCTCGTGCGCCTCGATGGCAACGAGTTCGTCGTCGTCCTTGAGGTCTTTCAGCACGGACCGCGCGGAGGAAGCGTTGAGCAGGAGGCTTTTGAGGGAAAGTCTTCCGTTGAGCGTGCCTTGGTCGTCCACCACGTAAATGGTGTAGATGTTTTCTACGTCGGACGCTTGCGCACGGATTTCTCGAATCGCGCGGGCGACGGTCCAATCTTCCTCGACCTTGACGAGTTCCACCGCCATCAGGGCGCCTGCCGTGCCGTCTTGGTAGCTCAGCAGTTCCCGGACTTCCGACGCCGCTTCTTGGTCGTCGACCATGCGCATGGCCTCTTCCAGTTTGGCCTCGGGAAGGTCGGCCAAAGCATCGGCCGCGTCGTCGGAATCCAAGCCTTCGATGACGTCTTCGGCAATCTCCTTGGAGCTGAGCGAGCTCAGGAGTTCTTCTCGCACATCCTCCTCGAGCTCGGCGATGACTTCCGACTTGAGCTCGGACTCGAGCAGTCGATAGACGTACAGGATTTCTTCCCGTTTCAGCGCGTCGAAAATGTCGGCCACGTCCTTCGGGTGAAGGCCGCCCACCGTTGCGGCGATCTCCACGTCACGGCCCTCTTCAATGTTGGATTGAAGTTGGTCGAGGAAGTCTTTGGTCAACTCGAGCATGGCTCAAAGGTACGCGGGAGTTGGCGGTTCTCAGGATTTGCGCTTCGCCTTGAAGAAGGCGGAGAGGAGGGCCGCGGCTTCGTCGGCAAGGAGGCCGCCTTGGCACGTGGTTTTGGGGTGGAGCATCGTCAGGTCACCGTCAAACTTGGAGTGCCCGCGCTTCTCGTCGGTCGCACCGTACACCACGCGTCCAACCCGCGTCCAAAACGCCGCTCCCGCGCACATGGGGCACGGCTCCAACGTCACGTACAGGGTGCATTGGTCCAGGAATTTGCCCCCGAGGTATTCGGAAGCCGAAGTGAAGGCTTGCATTTCTGCGTGGGCGGTGAAGTCACGCAGTCGCTCGCACAGGTTGTGTGCACGGGCGATGACTTGGCCTTGCGCCACAATGACGGCGCCGACGGGCACTTCGTCGATTTCCGCAGCCTTTTCAGCTTCCTGAAGCGCCAATTTCATGAACCGGACGTCGTCGTCCGTGAATTCGGGGGTGGTTGTGGTGGTCATGCGTGGGTGGGGATGGCGGCGCGAAGCCAACGTGTGAGTTCGTGAAACGCTTGGTGGTTGGCGGGTTCGTTCGGGAGGGTTCCTGTGGCGCGGTCGGGAATGCGGCCCGCCTCGAGGTCGCGTTGGGACAGGGTCGTGAACCCAAACCGATCGGCCCAGAGACGGGCGAGTTGCTCCTGCTCGGGTTGGCCTGGGGTGGGGACGAGGATGGCGTTCCTGTTCAAAGCCGCGAGATCGAGCTGCGAGCTGTAGCCGCTTCGGCACACGAGGGTGCCGGCGCCCTGAAGTGCAGAGGCCAGCTGCGCGTCAGTGGGGTCGCACCAGGTGGTGACGTTTCCTTCGACGGACGTCCCGCCTCCAGGCTTTCCCGCCACGACGAGGCAGGGTTGGTCGGTGGTGTGCATCCAGGCGCGCAACGCCTGTTCCATGAGGGAGCGGTGAGGTTCCACGCCGCTCACCATGCCCACGCGGTCCCAAATT
>JBDQOS010000147.1:0-6208 GCA_040261075.1 Flavobacteriales bacterium | reverse complement strand
GGTCCAAGCTCTGGATGCCCTGAGTCGTCGTGGCCCACAAGAAGCCCCACCTTCCTGAAAAGTCTTGCGTGACCTGCGGGCGCCCTTTTGTGTGGCGGAAAAAGTGGGAGCGCGACTGGGAAAACGTGAAACATTGCAGCGAACGCTGCCGCCGAAATCGCTCCTCGGCCTCCAAGGAAACATGACGCGCCTCGGGGTGTTTCATGCATACCATGGACGCCCCCGACTCATCACAACTTCAGCCCGCCCGAGTGGTTCGCCTCGTGCTGGGCGACCAACTGAATGCCGCCCACGGGTGGTGGGAGTCCTCCGATCCCAACGTGCTGACGGTGATGATGGAGTGCCGGCAAGAAACGGACTACGCCCGCCATCACGTCCAGAAAGTCCTCGCGTTCTTTCTGGCGATGCGCAGCTTTGCCAAGGAGCGCATCGCCGACGGTCACCGCCTTCACTACCTGCCCATTGACGGCCCGGAAGCAGCTCGTCCCATGTTCGACGTTCTGCGCGACATCGTCACGAGATGCGGCGCGTCCGAAGTTCGATTTCAGTTGCCCGACGAGTGGCGCCTCGATCAGCTGTTTCATGGTGCAGCCACGTCCTGGCCCGGCGAACTCGGCGTCGACGTGCAGGTGGACGACACAGAGCATTTTTTGACCTCACGGACGGATTTGGCAGACCATTTCCAGGGCAAGAAGCAGTACCTCATGGAGTCCTTCTACCGGAAGATGCGAAAGCAGCACGACGTGCTGATGGACGCAGCCGGCGAGCCCGAGGGCGGGAAATGGAATTACGACGCCAACAACCGGAAAAAACTCCCCAAGGGTCACGTTCCTCCGGCACCTCGCTTGTGGGAACGGGACGTCACGGAGCTCCTCGATGCCATCCACGGCGCAGGAGTCGCGACAGTGGGCCGCGTCGACGCCACGCGGTTCGGGTGGCCCGTCACCCGGTCCGAGAGCCAGGAGTTGCTTGACCTTTTCATCGAAGAGTTGCTGCCGCGGTTTGGGGATTTTCAAGACGCGCTCACAGAAGACAGTTGGACGGTGTACCACAGCCGACTCAGCTTCGCGATGAACGCCAAAATCCTCAGCCCTCGTGAAGTCATTGAGGCGGTGGAACGCAAATGGCGTGTGGCTCCTGAGCACGCGAGCATCGAACAAGTCGAGGGCTTTATTCGACAAATACTTGGCTGGCGTGAATACATGCGCGGCATCTATTGGGCCAAGATGCCGGAGTACGCCACCCTCAATTTTTTCCAGCACGACCGGAAGTTGCCGGGGTGGTATTGGACCGGGAAGACGGGCATGCGCTGCCTGCAGCACGCCATCACCCAAACCCTCGACCAGGCCTACGCGCACCACATCCAGCGCCTGATGGTCACGGGCAATTTCGCCTTGTTGGCGGGCATCGACCCGAACGAAGTGGACGCGTGGTATTTGGGTGTGTACATCGATGCGATCGAGTGGGTCGAGATCACCAACACGCGTGGCATGAGTCAGTTCGCCGATGGCGGCATCGTGGGCAGCAAGCCGTATGTCTCTTCGGCCAACTACATGCACAAAATGGGGCCGCATTGCGCGGCGTGCTCGTACAACCGTCAAGGCAAAACCGAGGACGACGCGTGCCCCTTCAACAGCCTGTATTGGCATTTCCACGCCCGAAACCGGGACCTCCTCGAACGCAACCCGCGCATCGGAATGGTGTACCGGACGTGGGACAAGATGCCCGCTCCCCAACAACAGGCCTTGCTCGACCGCGGTGACGCAGTGTTGGCCAACCTCGAATCTCTCTGACATGGCTCACGCACGCACCCTCCATTGGTTTCGGAACGACCTGCGACTGGACGACAACCCCGCCTTGGCTGAAGCCATGCGGAGTGACGAAACGGTGCCCGTCGTGGTGCTGGACGATCGGTTTTGGGCCGAGGACCGCTGGGGTCATTCGAAGACGGGGCCTTTCCGCACCCGCTTTCTTTTGGAAAGCATCGCAGACCTCAAATCGGCTTTGGAAGAACGGGGAGGAGCCCTGTTGATTCGTCGAGGCAAGCCGGAGGACACCCTTCCGGCACTCATGAAGGAACACGGGTGCACCCAACTTACCGCGCAAACGGAGCACACGCCTGAAGAATTGGACATTCAAGTCGCGGTTGAACGGGCGGTCTGCGCCGAAGGGGGGCAGTGTTCGTGGATCGAAGGCCACACGCTGTTTCATCCCGACGACCTGCCCATGGACCTCGAGGCGTTGCCGGACATCTTCACCCAATTCCGTAAAAAAGTCGAGAAGCTCAGCGAAGTGCGTGAATGCATTCCCGCTCCAGCTGGCGTAAACACCCCAGCCCAACTCACCTCCGACGCGGTTCCTGACCTCACCGAATTCCTCGCGAGCACCAAACAGGCGATGCCGCCGTCCGACAGCCGAAGCGTGTTGCCGTTCAAAGGAGGCGCCAGTGAAGCGAAGGCCCGGCTCAAGCATTACTTCTGGGACACCAAGAGGCTGGCGGTTTACAAAAAGACGCGAAATGGATTGGTCGGAGCCGACTACAGCAGCAAGTTCAGTCCCTGGCTCGCTCACGGTTGCATCAGCCCGCGTCGCATCGCCAGCGAAGTGCACCGGTTTGAGGACATGGTCGAAGCCAACGACAGCACGTATTGGTTGGTGTTTGAATTGATCTGGCGGGACTACTTCCGATTTGTGGCGATGAAATACGGGAGCCGAATTTTTCATCGCAAGGCCCTCAAACCGGACAGTCCCAACCGAGGAACACAACGGTCGGCGTTCGAAGCCTGGAAGGAGGGACGAACACGCGATGCGTTTGTCAACGCCAACATGCGGGAACTTGCTCGAACGGGATTCATGAGCAACCGCGGACGCCAAAACGTGGCTTCCTACCTCGTGCACGACCTCGGCATCGATTGGCGCCTTGGCGCGTCGTGGTTTGAGCACATGTTGCTCGATTACGACCCGGCAAGCAACGCGGGCAACTGGATTTACGTGGCTGGTGTCGGGAACGACCCCAGACCCAACCGCAAATTCAACACGCAACGCCAAGCGGAGATGTACGACGGCGATGGCAAATACCAAACCCTGTGGAGCACCGATGCTTTGGAACTTGACGTACGCTGATCCGGACCGCTGGAAGGAAGTTTACGCCATCAGCGGTCCACCGTTTCCTTGGTGGAAGCGGTCGGGGAGTCCGCGGATGCGTCTGATCCAGGGGCCGGCCCCTGTGGGTAAACTTTTGGAGGAAACGTCCGACATCAAGTGGGCGAACCTCCAACGCACCCAGGCGGGCGCCATTCTTTATTTCCGTGTGCGTCTCGAAGTTTACGGCATGCCCTGTTCCAAGGCGCATACCTCGTGGTCCCTCAGCGGCACCGGGCCGCGTCCGGTCCTCACCCTTCATCACCCTGCGGGTCCAGTTCTCCTGGAGCTCAATTCTGCACCCTCGGTCGGGTTGTTCAGGTTGCTCGAGCACGCGTTTGGCCCCCAAACTGTGTCCAAAGTACACATCTAAGTTGTTGAGAATGTGTATCTTGCATTTCTAGGGCTCAACGCCGCCCTCTCACATTCAATCCCTGTACGATGATCAAATCACGCACGCTGAATGAGTTGCGCCAAACGCGCGACGCGGTGTACACCCCTCCTGTTTCTCACGACGAACGCATGAAAGAACGGTTGGTCGGAGACATCTACGTCATCCTCGATTCCGAGGGCAATCCCGCTGTGGCTTGCGACGACGTGGCTTGTTTGATTCAGGCTCGTCCTGAATGGTCGGCGGATGCGCTCGAGGCGCATTTTGACACCGGCGAAGAGCGCTACACGGCGCCCAACGGGGAGGTGGTTCACCACGTTCGCCGTCGCAAGCGTCGGGTCTGACCCGAGCACCAAGCCCCGCTGGGGCCGACGGAAGAAAAAAGCCCCGATGCAAAGCAATGCATCGGGGCTTTATATGTTCTGGACGTTCCTGACTTAGTGGCTGGCGAGGTACGCGGCCACGCCGTCGTTGGTGGCGCTCATCGCGTCCTTGCCCTTCTCCCAGTTCGCAGGACAAACTTCGCCGTGCGTTTCGTTGTGGATCCACGCGTCGAGCACGCGAATCGCTTCGTCGACGTTGCGTCCAATGGGGAAGAAGTTCACAAGCTGGTGGCGCACGATGCCTTCTTTGTCAATCAAGAACAGGCCGCGGTACGCGATCATCTCGCCTTCTGCTGTCAAGTTGCCCTCTTCGTCGTAGTCGTACTCGCCGGCGAGCACGTCGTAGTTCGTTGAAACCGTCTTGTTCGTGTCGGCAACGAGGGGGTAGGTCACGCCCTGGATCCCGCCTTGATCTTTCGCAACGCGGAGGTAAGCCTGGTGCGTTTCAGCCGTGTCGGTAGACACACCGACCACCGCGCAGTTGCGCGATTCAAACTCGCCAAGTTTTTCTTGGAAGGCGTGAATTTCCGTGGGACAAACGAACGTAAAATCCTTGGGGTAAAAGAACAGCACCACGTACTTGTTGCCGAGGTATTGGTCGAGGGAGAAGTTGTCGACGATGTCCGTGCCGTTGACAACAGCGCTTTCGCTGAAATGGGGGGCCTTGCGGCCAACGAGAACTGCCATGTTGGAATGGGTTGTTTGAGTTGTGAATTTGTGACCGCGAAGATAACAGGCCCCCGTTGCCCGGGTTCGATTCCTCCGTCAAAGAATGGTAACAATTGTTCCACGAAATTCTACACACATTTCGCAGGCCAAATGCCCATCTTTGCGCCATGAGGAACTCCTCCCCCCAACCGCATTTCATCAACCGCGAGCTCAGCTGGTTGTCCTTCAACGAGCGGGTGTTGCAAGAGGCTCAAGTAGCCAGGACACCCTTGATTGAGAAGGTGCGTTTTTTGGGGATTTTCTCCAACAACCTCGACGAATTTTACCGGGTCCGTGTGGCCAACCTGCAGCGCATGTTGTTGGTGGACAAGAAGGCCAAAACCACCCTGGGCTTCTCCGTAGCCGAAACCTTGGACGCGATTGAAGGCCGCATCGACGATTTGCGCCGGCAATACGACGACACGTTTCACAGCGTTTTGGAAGACTTGGAAGCGGAAAACATTCGCTTTGTGCGCGAGGACGAGCTGGACGAAGGCGAGGTTGAATTTGTGTCCACCTACTTCCGGCGCACGGTCCGCCCCGAATTGGTGCCCATCATGCTTGGGCGCAAGGTCAAGATGCCTCAGCTCGTTGACGGGGACGGGTACCTCGCGATTCGGCTGACGTTTGCCAACGGCAAGGACAAGTTGGCGGTCATTCAATTGCCGCGTCATTTGCCTCGCTTCTTGACGTTGCCGGACCGCGGAAACGAGCACCGCGTCATGTTTCTTGAAGACGTCATTCGGCTTGCCTTGCCGCTGATTTTCAAGCTGTTTGAAGCGTCGCGCATCGAGGCGTACGCCTTGAAGGCCACTCGCGACGCCGCGTTGGACATGGACGACGACGTGGCACGGTCCGTGATGAACCGCGTAGAGCGCGGGCTGAAAAAGCGCAAGCAGGGCGAGTACGTGCGGATTTTGCACGACCGCGACATGCCGGAGGACATGCTGAATGTACTCCTTCGCAAGATGAAGGTCACCTCGGCCGTCAGCGTCATTGCCGGCGACCGGTACCACAACCGCCGGGACTTGATGGGGTTTCCGGACTTTGGTCGAACCGACTTGGTGCACCCCCCGCAACCGCCAATCACCCACCCCCGGCTCGGCGCTGCGACCAGCGTGATGAACGCCATTGCGCAAGGAGATTTGTTGGTCCACTGCCCGTACCACAAGTTTGTCCACATCGTCGACTTCTTGCGTGAGGCGGCCATTGACCCTTACGTCACCACCATCCAGGTCAACCTTTACCGAGTCGCGAAGAACAGCCAAATCATCAACGCGCTGATCAACGCCGCTCGAAACGGCAAGCAGGTCGAAGTCATCGTGGAGTTGGCCGCGCGATTTGACGAGAAGCACAACTTGAAGGTGGCCAACATGCTTCAAGACGCAGGCGCCATCGTGCGCATCGGAATCTCCAACCTCAAGGTGCACTGCAAGATCATTTTGGTGACGCGGCGGAAAGGGGGAAGGGTTCAGCGTTTTGGGCACGTTGGCACAGGCAATTTCCACGAAAGAAACGCGGGCATCTACGAAGACCTCAGCCTGTTGACGGCGAACAGCAAGATCACGGGGGAGTTGGCCAAGTT
>JBDQOS010000146.1:0-4562 GCA_040261075.1 Flavobacteriales bacterium | reverse complement strand
GTCAAAATGTTCCTGGAAAGTGTGGACCCGGGCATGGTTCCGACCCAAGGCACGGCAGTGGGCCGAGCCCTCCAAACCTGCTGGAACGGGTTCGACGAAAACAGCGAGGCGTCCCGCGTGATCGTGGTGCTGACCGACGGGGAAAACCACGAAGACGACGCAATTGCCGCAGCGGGTGAAGTTTCGAGCGCAGGAGGCTCTGTGCACTTTCTTGGATTGGCCACCCTTGAAGGAAGCCCCATTCCGGCTCTCGACGCTCGTGGCCGGCCTTCCGGGTTCAGAACGGACGCCGACGGTCAGCCCGTGGTTTCCCGTCTCGACGAAGTGACCCTGATTGAAGCTGCACAAGCCGGCGGCGGAACCTACACTCGAGCCTCGAAAGGGTTTGTTGAACTGACCCCCCTCCTGCAATTCAAAGCCCAACTCGAAACGGCCAACATTTCTTCCGTGAGTTACGTGGACTACGAACACCACCTGATGCCGTGGCTCATTTTGGCTGCCATGCTTTTGCTTCTCGAAACACTGCTGCCCAAACGCGTGACGCGAAGAATCCTCGCCGTCGGCATTTGCGCGGCCGTGGCGACGACGTCAGGCCCTGCTTTCGCCCAGTCCTCCCTCGAGAACAAGGCCCCACTCGTCGAAGGCACGGCGGCGTTCCTCGACGGGAATCACGAAAAATCCGCTGCCGATTTCGGAAAAGGAGCCATGACACCCGACCAGGCGGCCCTGGCCTTGTACAACCAAGGTTGTGCCTACCTGGCTTCAGGGGATGCCGAAGCCGCGGCCTCAGCCTTGAACAAAAGCCTCGAGCTTTCTGAAGACCGCAACCTTCAAGAAAAGGCCCATTACAACGCCTCTCTTTCAGCCTTGCTTCAAGGCGACGCGGACACGGCCATCGAACACGCCAAGTCCACGTTGCGCTTGAATCCGACCAACGACGACGCTCGCCACAACATGGCTCTTGCGCGGAAGCTTCAACAACAGCAGGAGCAAGAGCAGCAGCAGGAGCAAAGCGAACAAGGCGACCAGGGCGAACAAGGCGACCAGGGCGACCAAAACGAGCAAGGCGAACAAAGCGAGCAGGGCGAGCAGGGCGAGCAGGGCGAGCAGGGCGAACAAGGCAAGCAAGGAGTGCAAGGAGAGCAAGGAGAGCAAAGCGACCAGCCACGAGAAGGGCAAATCAGCCGCACCGACATGGAACGCATTTTGGAAAGTTTGGAGAGGCAGGAAGCCGAAGTGCAAGCGAAATTGCGGGCAGCACAAGCCAAGCGCAACGGCAACGGAAAAAAAGTCACTCCTGAAAAAGACTGGTAACCCATGACAACCTCGCTCCCTTCCACCTTCATGCAACTGCGCATCCTTGCATGCCTTTTCTGGGGCCTGAGCAGCGCCTTCAGCATGACGGCGCAAGACGCTTCGGTGGAAGTGACGGTGAATTCGACCAACGTCAACCGGGGAGACGTGCTGCGCTTGGCGGTGACCTTCGTGAACTGCAAAGTCAAAGAAATCGATCCTCCAGAAATCCCTGGCCTGGAATGGCGCATGGGTCCGAGCACGTCCAACAGCACCCAGTGGGTCAATGGCGTAACGACCTCAGAGCAGCGCTACACCTACGGCTACGTGGTGACCGGAAGCAAGGAGATTGTCATTCCACCTCTGACCTGGAACACCAACCAAGGTTCGCTGAAAAGCAATTCGATTCGGATTTTGGTGAACGGCGCTGGAGCGTCCGGTGGCAACCTCCCCAACCGAACGCCCTCGGCCAAGCGGGAGGTGAACCGGGATTTGGTCACCTCGATCGAACCAAGCAAACGCACCGTGTACCTCGGGGAACCGCTCGTCCTTTCGTACAAGATTTACAACCGCTACAACAACTTGGACGTTCGGAATTACGACATCCCGGAGTTGGATGGGTTTTGGAAAGAAACCATCGCCTCCCCCGATGCACGCTGGGAACCGCAACTGATCAACGGCAAGCGGTACAACGTCGCGACAGTCCGTCAAATCGTCGCGTTCCCGCAACAATCTGGAAAAGTTGTGCTGGACGATTTCACGCTGAACGGGTACCTGCGCATCAACTTTTTTGAGGGGCGCGAAATCCAAGCCACGTGCGACCCGGTCGAAATTGAAGTGCTTCCCCTTCCCGAAGCCGCTCCTTCGAATTCTTTGGGCACGTTTGCCAACCTCACGGCCGAGCAGCGCATCTCTTCCGACAGCATCGCCGCCAACGAGGCAGTCACCCTCGAGATCACCTTTCGCGGCACCGGAAACCTGAAGTTTTTGCGTGAACCGGAATTGGCCTGGCCTGCCGAATTCGAGGTCTTTGACCCGGAAGTGGAGGACAACATCTCCATCACGGCCCGCGGCGAGTCTGGAACGCGCAAATTCAAGTACGTGGCCATACCACGTGCGCCGGGGGATTACCAGATGCCCGCATTTGAGGCAACGTCTTTTGACCCCTTGACGGCCCAACATGTGACGAGCCGAGCTTCAGGAATCAAATTGCACGTGTCCCGAGACGGAAATGGAGAAAGAGGCGCGTCGGCCGGAATGACCTTCACCCACCAACAAGACGTCCAAGTCCTGAACCGGGATGTTCGCCACATTCTGACTTCACCCAGCCGGTTTCTCCCCAAGTCCCCGCCAGCTTGGGCGCAATGGGGGTTGAGCTTGGCCTTTCTCGCGAGTCCTCTGACGTTTGTCGGATTTGCTGCGGCGAGGCGTGCTCGACGTCGCGAAGCTCAGGACGCCAAAGGGACTCGCCGGAAGCGAGCCCTGAGGGTGCTTCAACGCGTCCTGAGCAACCCGGGGGCGCTGACGCCAGAAGTGCTCGGCGAGACCATGGAGCAATACCTCATGGCCAAACTTGGTTGGGAGCGGTCCCAACTGACCCGAGATTCGGTGCGTCTGGCCCTTCTGAAATTCGACGCCACGCTGGCCGAAGAATGGGACCAAATGTGGGTGGCGTGCGAGATGGTTCGGTACGGGGCCTCCTCAGGCGACTTGTCTGAACTGTCCAACCGAATGTTGACTTTGGCTGAAACCACGGAAGCTACATGGAACTCGTAAGAATTCTCCGCACGTCCCTCGTCGCCAGCGTGCTGACGGCAACCGCCCTCACAGGCCGAGGACAGGCATTGCAACTGACCGTGGCATTTGATTCCGCGAACGCCACTTACGAACGAGGGGAGTTCCAAGCCGCTCTGGATCAATACGAGGCATTGCTGGCCGATCACCGCCACTTTGAAACGGAATTCAACGCAGGAAACGCCGCGTTCAAATTGGGGCTCCTTGGCAAGGCGAGGCTGCATTACGAACGTGCCGCTGAATTGTACCCCTCGAACGAAAATCTGGAAGCCAACCTCACGTTGCTCAAGTCCAAAATCGTCGACCGGATCACCCCCATTCCAGACATCGGCCTTGCTAGTTGGCTGGCCTCGTGGGTTGGGCCGGGACGACTTCGAGGATGGGTCCTTTGGGCGCTCTTTTGGTGGACCCTCGGCTGGGTGGTTTGGGGCGTTCGATGGCGCAAATCGAGCCGAGACTCTCGTGCTACGCTGGCTTTTCTGGGCGCGGCCTGCCTCGCGTTGGGCGTCGTCGGCATGTGGGGCGCGAGAGAGAGCCGAGAGCAACTTCAAACTCCAAGCCAACTCGTGATTCTTGCCGACCGTGTGGACGTGCTGAGCACGCCGTCGAACTCCGGCACCGTGCTGTTCCAGCTGCACGAAGGCGCGCGCGCCTGCATTCTCGACCGCACCAACGGGTGGTCGGAAATCCAATTGGACAACGGCAACGTCGGCTGGATTCCGGAGTCGGCCTCCGAGGACGTGTAACGCATGCGCGGCTCGCGTGGAGCCGAAGGGTCAGTCTTGGGCTTCGAATTTGACTTGGGCCTTGCCCAGATTTCGGTCCCATCCTGAGGCGACGTACAAGCCCCGTGGCCACGACGACACGTCCACGTGGAGTTGGCCAGATCCGTTGGCGCGCCGAGACACCATTTCGCGGCCTTCCACGTCCCAAATCCGCACCGTGCTCGACGGCATCCAACCGTCCAAGAGCAACGCCCCGGAAGCGGGGTTGGGCATGGCTGTGACCCCTGCCGGCGTCCGGTCACCCACGGATTGGCTCGACGCCAAATCGTACAGCACCACGTCGTCCACCGCCGCTTCGACCAGGCTCCCTCCGTCGAGGTACTCCCCCACGGTGGTGCTGTCCGACGCGATGAATCGTATTTGGAAGGTCTCGCTCGGTTCCAAGACGTCCGCCACCCGGAACGCCTTTCGGCGCCAAGAAATGTCCTGCTGCGAGGTGTTTTCGAGGTATTGCCACGTGTTGCCCCCGTCGTTGGAAACCTCGACCTGCCACCAATCCGAGGCCGGGTTGGCCCCTGTGGCAGGTGCATTCGTGTACCAACGCCAATACGCCAGCACCGGATTTTCGTAGGGCGTCAAATCAATCACGGGCGACACAAGCGTCGTGTGGCCGCCGTCGACGTCGTTTTCGCCGATGCCGGAGCCGAGTGGCGGATTCAATCCTGTCACGTAAGCGAATCCGTAGAGCCC
>JBDQOS010000145.1:0-3462 GCA_040261075.1 Flavobacteriales bacterium | reverse complement strand
GCTCATAAACCAGCCGCTCTCCTGCCATCTCAATCCACTCCTTTTCAGGTTCTCCGCGGAAAGCACCTACTTGGACCGCGTACCACGTGCCAATCAAGTTCCCGAGTTCAACAGGCGCGCCGTGCTTCCACAAATCGTCCCCCCCCCACCTCGCTTCTGGCTGCGCATTGCGGGCTGGGGCCTGTTCCTCCACAGGATTCTCGGCTTCCCGCGTTGGGGCCTTGCCGTCAGGCTCCAAGTCGTTCCGAACTTCCTTCGTTTCTCCGTTGTTCTGCACGGCAGCTGCTCCGCCTTGCTCACCACGATCGAGGTGCGGATCCCGGCTCCATTCGGTCCCGTGCCAAAAGACGTCGTGGGCGTCCACGACATTGGACCTTGCCAGCCAAGACGAAAGGTCCGCCATTTGAGCTGAACTCACTTCGGAAGGCATCACCAAAACCCAACGCACCAAACCTTGGTTGCCCGCATGACTTTCAAGGCGACCTCCCTCAGGCAAGGCCGGCAGCTGCGGTTTGTTCCGGAACCAACCCAGGTGAACGCCGAGATCACCGACTTGCAAGGACGAAACTTCAGGCTCGGCGCTCTCTCCCGAGGGAGCGACCCCTGCTCCATGCCCTTCCGCGGTTGAATTGTCTGTGCTTGGGGGCACCGCACCCGGGTTCGATGCAACATGCCACTCGTCACCCGAGGTTTCAACATGCACCTCTTGCACCTGTTCCTGTTGTATCTGTTTGGCCCAAACCACACCCAGCGCTTTCATTTCTGCCTCTTCCTCCGCCGTCCAATGGTCCGAAAGCGCAAAAACAACGTCCGGAGAACGGCCTTTCCAAGAAGATTCGTTCGACCATGCCAGCAACAACCACGCGGTTTCGAGCAACCCGCTGGCTTCCTGCGGCGTCGTCGACGAGACCAGTTTCGCGCGGACACGCTCAAGCCATTCTCCGCGCAGCCGGACAAATTCGTTGTCCACCCCAGCGTCGGGCGTAACAACACGAGGCCGGGCGTCGTCCTCCGCGAGTTTTCCTGCCCAGTGCGATTCGGCTGAAGCCAGCATTTCTTTGGGCTGCCAAGACACCTTCGCACATTCGCTTAGCCATTTCGCGTAGTCGGATTGCCATGAAACCGACGGAGACAAACCGCGCACCTCCTTCGTCCCAGCCTCCGAACCCAATTCTGACTGTCCGTCCACCTCTTGGGCGAAGACCTGCATCGCCGTTAGGTGCAACGCCCAATGTGCCTCCCATTCTTCCCTGAGCTTTTCTTGGGCCTCGAGTGACGCCATGGCAGCCCCAGCGGTGCGGACGCTGCTGTCGGACATGCCTTCGGCCTCGCCTGAGCTTGTTTCCTCGTCAAAATCTTGGGCGGCGTTGCCTTGTTGAGGTGCGCCTGACGACGCGTTTTGAACTTCCGCGTAAGCAGAAGCGTTGATCTCTTCCGACAGCTCCACGGCCCAAGTACGCCACGTTCTCAGCTGAACAGCACGCATCGCGGCCGTCCATTGAGGTGCGGGTTCCATGGAATCCAAAATGCTGAGCCTTGTGCGCGCTTCGTTCAAGGCCTCTTCTGTCGAAATTTCACCCGCTTCCAACGCCCTCCTTGCCTCGACGGCATTCCAGGCGACGGGGTCCTGCCAACGCGCTTCCCAAGACTCGCTTGGGTCGGGTTGGTGAGACAACGCCCAAACCAACCGAAGACTTCCGTCTTCCGCGGATTTCAGTTGGGTCCTGAGGGAAGCAAGCTTCGCCACGTCGCCGTTCTCCCAAGGCTTCCTCACCCATGAGCCGTCTCCAACAAGCGCTTCCTTGTCCTTCACCTCCGGCAACAGACCTGAGTCGTACAAGGTTCCTGCCTCAGCCCACTTTCGTTGCGCCTTGCGCCCCACCTCTTCCACGTTGATGCTGCCAACAGGCCAAAGGTCAGAGGCTCGTTGCAACGCGCGTCTCAGGGCTTGATCCCAGGGCGTTTCGTTCTGGAGCACTTCCGCAGCTGCCAAGGCCATCGCAGCCTGGGTGGAGGCTTCGATCAGCTGGACTTCAGCCTGCTCAAGCGCTTCACGGTACGCTTTCAAATCGACAAAGTCCCGGGCAGAGGGCATCGAAATCTCCTCATTCGGAACGTGGGCCAAAAGGACGTTGGCAGCAAGGGCTCGTTCTTCCTTTTGGATTTCAGTCCACCACGGAAAGGATTGGAATTGAATGACGCGACGAGACGGGGCTTCTTCGTTCTGACGGACGTCCTCAGAAACCAACTCTACGTCCTCCCACGGCCGAACCTCAGGAACCACCGGCTCGTCCGTCACCAGATTCCAACCCCAGCGCAGGTCGCGCATCGATTTTGACTCGCGCGACAAAGGACGGGCGTCCAAAAAGGGCCTTCCGTCCACGTTGGTCATGACCATGCGCTGAGTCAATGCCGCGGCCTCGTCCACTTCGGGAAGCGCGTACGTGCCTTCCATGACTTCGCCGTTGTGCGAGACGAAATGGTAGCGAATGACTTGCCCCGAGCCAACCGTCAGGTCCCACGTCCCCGTTGGCACATCCAATTCGATTTGGGCCAGAGAACGGTCGGTCTCCGCGTCCGTCAATGTCAGCGTGCCTGGAATCACTTGGCCATCCACTTCCCAACGCGTGGTCAGCAACACCGGCGCAGAAGGCGGCCCATTTGGTTTGACCTCCCAAACCTCGACGCCGCCGTATGCGGCTTCTCGGCTCGTCACAAGCCATGAGGAGTGCGGTTCGCCTCCCGGGTAGAACGCCCAATCGTCGTGGACGGAATTGTAGAGAGGTCCCAACGACTCGGGGTTTCCCCACTTCCCTTCCGCAAACTGCACCCGGTACAAGTCCATCCCCCCCACGGTGCCTGGACGGTTCGACGCGAAATACAGGGTTTGACCGGGGTTGTCCCAAACGGGGTTGACCTCGTCGTAGGGGCTGTTCACACACTCGGGAAGGCGTTCCTGTTCCGAAAATTCTCCTTCGTCATCCAGTCGACCGAGCCACAAGTCAAGCCCCGATTGCCCACCCTTGAGCCCGTAGCTGTGGTAAATCACCTCCCGATGTCCTCGCCAAAACGTCACCGGGGCGTTCAATTGAGATTTGCGATCGCGTTTGGACAGAAGTTCCTCCGGCGCCAACATGACACGCACGCCAGGCACATCCCACTGCACGTAACGATAAAAAGACGATTTCGGGACGTCAACCACGTCGAAGCGATCCAAGCCTTGCCGCAACTTGAAAGAATTTGGTAGAGCTTGGCTTTGATGAAACGCGAGCTCACACGATTCCCGCCAAGGGGCCTTCTTGTCAGCCGAGGACAACGCCCGTTGCAACGCGTCTCCAGCTTCAGCCCCTTCGCCCTGCAAGAGCAAGGCACGTCCCCACCAATACCAGCCTTCCGACTTCAACACACCCGGGTCGGCCAACGTGGCCAGCCGCTGAATTCCTTCGGGACGGAGCCGTGAAT
>JBDQOS010000144.1:0-3414 GCA_040261075.1 Flavobacteriales bacterium | reverse complement strand
TGGTGCCGTGCAGTCGAACCTTGCCTTCTTTGTCGCCGTCGTTGGCAGCGCTTACGCCGCTTTTCCATTTCGGTGAAACGGTGACGTCGGGTTGTGTCGCAGGAGCCGCGGGTTGGACGGCTGCTTCCGTCGCCTGAACCTTTTCCGAGGCCTGGGCTTGGGCGTTTTCAGCTTCTCCGCAGCCGACCATCAAGGCGGCTGCTGTGCAAAGGGTCCAAATCATGGGATGTTTCATTCGTTCTCAGAGGGTTCGGATAGCATTTCTGTTGCGAAACACAGAAACTCGCACGAATTTAAGCCGCGAATGGAGAATTCCCGGGGTTCCATCCCGGGGTTCTCACGTAACTTGTGTGAATGGAACGTTCCAAAGCGCTAGCCCTGTTGGGCCTGGATGAACATGCCTCTGAGGAGAACGTCACGGACGCCCTCGACCAAGCGGTGTTCAAGGTGCGCGACTACTTCATGCGCAACGCGGTGGTGCCGATGCTGGCGGAGAGCCGGGTGGAGAAATGCGTGCTGCTGAGCGACGTCGCTCAAACCCTGGAAGTCTCTTCGCTTGGCACCCCTGCACCGACGCCGCAGCTGCTTCCGCACGGCGCGGACTTGGAATCTTTGGTTCGCGGCCACGTCGAGAACGTCATGCGGTGCAGGAACGCCCTGGCCACGACCCTCGACCCGGACAGCGTGGCGCAAATCGGGCACCTCCTGGCCCGAGTCCAAACCGATTACATGCGGGCGTTTTTGGTCTTGACCGAATCGTTCGCCGCCGATCAACACCCGGCGACGGTGCCGGCCCGAGAAGAAGTGGATTGGATGGCCTTGCTCGCCGCCATTCGCGCGGATCGGCAAACGCCAGGCGCCAGCGTGTTGCTGCGCGACCTGGTGGTCAAGGAACGAGCTCGAATGGCTTCGATGCTCAGCTCCAGCCTTCCAACGCAGCGTTGAAGGTGGCCGAAGGGCGCATGGCAGCGGCACATTTCGTGGCGTCGGGGCGGTAGTACCCCCCCAAATCCACTGAGCCTCCCTGCACCGCGATCAATTCTTCCACAATGCGCGATTCGTCCTGGCGCAAGGACGTGGCCAACTGTTGCGCCTTTGCAGCGAGTTCCTGATTCGCGGTTTGCGAAGCCAAGGCTTCAGCCCAAAACAGCGCCAAGTAGAAGTGCGAACCGCGGTTGTCGATTCCACCCAAGCGTCGCGTCGGGCTCTTGTCCTCGTCCAGGAAACGGGTCGTCGCTTCGTCCAAGGCGTCGGCGAGGATTTGGGCGTTTCCGTTGCCCGTGGTTGTGGCGATGTGCTCCAAGCTCGGCACCAACGCCATGAACTCGCCGAGGCTGTCCCAGCGCAGGTAGTTCTCTTCGACGAGTTGCTGGACGTGCTTGGGGGCCGAGCCTCCCGCGCCGGTTTCGAACAACCCTCCGCCGTTCATCAACGGCACGATGCTGAGCATTTTGGCGGACGTTCCGACTTCGAGGATGGGGAAGAGGTCGGTGAGGTAGTCCCGCAACACGTTGCCGGTGACGGAGATGGTGTTCAGGCCTTTGGCGATGCGTTCCAACGAAAACGTGGTGGCTTCGGTCGGAGCGAGAATGTGCAATTCCAACCCGTCTGTGTCGTGGTTGGGGAGGTAGGCATTCACCTTGGCAATGAGCTGCGCGTCGTGGGCGCGGTTGGCGTCGAGCCAAAACACAGCAGGGTCGCCGGTGGCCCGGGCGCGTGTCACGGCCAACTTTACCCAGTCCTGAATGGGGGCATCCTTCACCTGGCACATGCGGAACAGGTCGCCAGCTTCCACCGTTTGGCTCATCACCACGCGGCCGTCTGCGGCAACCACGTCCACACGGCCTGCAGCCGACATCTGAAAGGTCTTGTCGTGCGAACCGTATTCCTCGGCCTTTTGTGCCATGAGCCCGACGTTGGGTACGCTTCCCATGGTCGCGGGATTCAAAGCACCGTGAGCCTTGCAGAAATCGATTGTGGCTTGGTACACGCCAGCATAAGAGCGGTCGGGGATGACCGCCACCGCATCTTGGGTGTTTCCTTCGGCGTTCCACATCTTACCTCCTTCGCGGATCATGGCCGGCATGGAGGCGTCGATGATGACGTCTGAAGGAACGTGCAAATTGGTGATTCCCTTGTCGGAATTCACCATGGCCAAATCCGGGCGCATCGCCATCGTCTCGGCCACGGTTGCTTCAATCGCGTCACGGTCCTCGGCGCTCATGCTCGGAAGCTTCGCCACCAAGTCGCCCCACCCGTTGTTGAAATCCACCCCGGCAGCATTTAAGACGGCCCCGTGCTTCTCCAGCACAGGCTTGAAGAAGGCGCGAACGGCGGCCCCAAACAAGATGGGGTCGCTCACCTTCATCATGGTGGCCTTCATGTGCAATGAAAACAGGGCGCCTTCTTGCTTCACCTGCTCGATTTCCGAGGCAAGAAAAGCTTCGAGCTTGCGCATGGACAGCGAAGCGCAATCGACGATCTCTCCCTTTTGCAAGGCAAGGCCGGCCTTCAAGGTGGTGGCGTTGCCGTTTTCGTCCACGTGCATGATGTCCACGGATGTGGCTTCAGGCATCGTCACGCTTTTCTCGGAACCGTAAAAGTCCCCCTCCTTCATGCTCGCAACGCGCGCGAGGCTGTCTGAGGACCACGCTCCCATGCGGTGAGGGTGCTTCTTGGCGTAGGTCTTGACGGCCTTCGGCGCCCGGCGGTCGCTGTTGCCTTCTCGCAACACCGGATTTACCGCAGATCCCTTGACCTTGTCGTAGCGCGCCTTGATCTGCTTCTCTTCGTCGTTGGCGGGTTCGTCCGGGTAGTTGGGAAGGGCGTAACCGAGGGCCTGCAATTCAGCAATGGCGGCCTTCAATTGCGGAATTGAGGCGCTGATGTTGGGCAATTTCACGATGTTGGCTTCGGGGGTTTGGGCCAAACCGCCCAACTCCGCCAACGCGTCGTGCACAGCTTGATCGGCCGGCAACGCGTCCGACATGGCGGCCAAAATCCGGCCGCTCAGCGAGATGTCACGGGTTTCCACCGCCACGCCTGCCTTGCCGGCAAACGCTTGAACGATGGGAAGAAAACTGTAGGTCGCCAACGCGGGCGCTTCGTCCGTCAGGGTGTAGAGAATCTTCGACATGCGGCGGCAAAGGTCGCAAATCACGTCCTTTCGCGCCACCCCCCGTTCATTCTCGTCCGAGAGCCACGATGGGGTCGAGTCTGGAAGCAAGACGGGCCGGGTAGTAACCGGAGGCCAAACTCGTGAGCAAGCAAAGCACCACGCCCACGGTCACCCAACCCCACGGCACGACGAACGGGGTTTCGAAGTACGAGGCAATGGCGTTCCCCGCCCCAAGTCCGAGCAGGATTCCAACCACGCCGCCCAGCTGGCCAATGACCATGACTTCCACCAAGAAC
>JBDQOS010000143.1:0-3204 GCA_040261075.1 Flavobacteriales bacterium | reverse complement strand
GCAGAACGTTGGAGGTGAATGTCGACGGGCAAGGAGCCGCCGTGACGCGCCTTGAGGGGGCGCCCCTCACGGTGGTAGTCAACGGCGAGTCCCGCCACGTCTGAGATTCAATCAGCCCAGCTGCTGTTGTCGGACCCCGGTGAGCCCCCGAGGGCGTTCGATCCAATCCACGCCTCGGGCAGGGCGTTGTCCCAGCCCGGCCCTTTCCATTCCAATGAACCTCCAGCGCCGTCGGCTTCGTTGGTCCACCCCCCCGTGTCGCTGTAGGTGACCACATCCGCCTCTGTGCCGTCGGGGCGCATCACGCGAAGGGTTTCTCCGCTGTTGTGAAGGCTCGAGGCGCCCGACCAAGGAATGAGCTGCACAAAGGGGCCGAGAAGCGAACGGTACGTCGCGGTGTCGTTGGCGGTGAGCAAAAATCCGCCGGCAGGAATGAAGGTTCCAGGAGGAAAGGTGGCGTCGACCCCGTCTGCCAGCGACCAGCCGCTTAGGTCGAGGGCGAACGGATGAGGGTTCATCAATTCAATGAACTCGTATTCCGAATCGGCTCCCTGTTGGGTGCTGGGGTTGTAGTGGATTTCAGAAATCACAGGATCATCCCAAGCCACCGCCTCGCAATTGGTGCCGAAATTGGACAACAGGATGAGCAGGTCATCGTTGTCGATGGTCAGGTTTCCATTGAGGTCGGCGTCGCATTGTGCCGACCCAACTTGAGCGGCGCCAAAAACGCCGAAGACGGCCGCGACAAGGGCCAAGATGTTGAAGTGCTTCATGAGGTTTTTGAGGGCAAGTAGTGCCCTCAGCCTCATGCCTGAACCCGCGAGTTGGCAGGTGCGTTCCCGGAGTTTATGAGCGCCATTCCAACGACACGGGGCAGTGGTCGCTTCCGTGGACGTCGTTGTGAATTTCGGTTGACGCAACGTGCGGCATGGCGCGCTCGCTTGCGAGCATGTAGTCCAACCGCCATCCCACGTTCTTTTCTCGGGCGCCACCTCGGTAACTCCACCACGAGTACTTCACCGTGTCGGGGTGGGTGTGACGCCACGTGTCCACAAATCCTGCCTCAAGCAATTCGGTCATTCCGTCAATCTCGTCCTGGGTGTATCCAGGAGTTTTGTTGTAGTTCGCGTCCGGCCGTGCGAGGTCAATGGGAGCGTGAGCGACGTTGAGGTCCCCGCAACAGACGACGGGTTTGTCGGCGTCCAGCTCGATCAGGTAATCCCGGAAGGCCCGGTCCCATTGTTTTCTGAACGGCAGTCGCTTTAGACCTGAGCTGGAATTGGGTGTGTAGACGGTGACGAAATGCATGTCCTCAAACTCGGCGCGCAAAACCCGTCCCTCTTGGTCGAGGTCCGCCACGCCAATTCCCGCTTGAACGGACAGGGGCGCCCTCTTCGTGAGAATGGCCGTTCCAGAATAGCCCTTCTTGACTGCCGAGCTCGAATGCACTTCGTAGGTCCCGTAGCCAAAAAGTGCTTCCCGCACCTGGTCGTCCTGCGCCTTGGTTTCCTGCAGGCCCAAGACGTCGGGGGCCAGGGCGTCGATTTGGGCCACAAAATCTTTCTTCACCACGGCACGAAGGCCGTTGACGTTCCAACTCATCAATCGCATTGCGGGAAAAGGGCATCGGGGCGTTGCGCCCAACGTCGAGCAAGGTCGAGGAGCTCTTCCAGAGAGCCTTGAGCGAGCAGGGTGTCGCCGGTTTGGTAGAGGTGATTGAGGTACGCTTCGCCTGTGGAAAATTCCGACGAGGGTTCCATGTTCAAGAATTGGGACGCGTCAGGGCACGGGTGAATGTGCATCAGCGTGTACCCCTGCGATTCCGGGTCAAACCCTGCCACGAGCATGCCTTCCACGTCGTGACCGAGTTCCACGGGAACGGGCAAGCGCAAGAAGAATGCACTCCACGGCCCCATGTACCCCATGCTGAAATACGGGTAAAGCCAGGATTTGGAAGGCAGTCCGATGTTCTTCAGCCCGTCCGTCAACGCTTGGGTTGCTTCGCGAATTCGGAACGAGGTCGTCGAATTGGGTTTGAAATTTTCGAGTTTGGCCCACCGCTTGTTCGCCGTGTAATGCTCCATTGGACCCAAGCGAAGCTTGTAATCAAAACCCGATCGCTGGTCCAAGATGTAGCCCGGGTAGAACCACTTGCGTCCGGTTCGCATGCCGTATTCGGCTTCCTTGAGCAAGGTGTAGGTTCCCAAGCTGTACTTGGCGTATTCCTCGTCGTACAAGCCCAAAAGGCTGGCCATGCTCTGCTCCCCCAAGTCGAAGTAACTCACCGCAACGAGGCGATCCCCGTCGTACACGCAGACCTCGCGGGTGTCAAAGACGGTTCCCTGAAAGCCGGCGCTCAGGTACTCGGTCAGGGTGTTGTGAATGAAGCCCTTGAAGCGCTGTTTGTGCTGAGCATACAGCGCTTCCTTGTTGGCGTTGGGCTGCGCGTGACCGTAAGTCACGGCAAACCTCGATTCCACGCGGCGCATCGTCTTCCGCTGGCGGGCGGTCGGTGAAAATTGATCCAGGTTCATCCGGATGTTCACCACGCTGTACAGGCACTCGTCGATGCACAAGAGGTCCATCTTGTACAGCATGACCGAACCCCGGAACCACCCGGACGCGAGGTACTGGTCGTACCGCGAGCGAGAAAGGCTGCGAGGAAAATGGGTCTGGACGAGCATGATGCGAAGGTAGGGGGCAGGCGCTCACAGCCAACGTTGAACGGTTCGTGCAAGCCACAAGCTCCGTTCGCCAAACGGAGGAAAGGTCAGAGGCAGAATGTTGTAACGTGTTTGCTGCCGCACCACCGAGCGCATGTTGGAGAACTGCTTGAACCCTTCGTGGCCGCCGGTTCGTCCCATGCCGCTGGTTTGGATCCCCCCAAACGGCAAGTCCGGCTGCGCGACCTGAAGGATGACCTCGTTGATGCCGGTGGTGCCTGCCGGATTCGCACGCATCCAGGATTCCACCGCCGCGTCGTTTTTCGAGAAAAAGTACATGGCAAGCGGGTGCGGATTTTGGGCGACAATTTGGTTCACCTCGTTCGCGTCCCGCCAGCGCAACACGGGCAACACCGGACCAAAGATCTCCTCCTGCATCACCTTCATGTCCACGGTCACGCCGTCCAGCACGGTGGGGGCAATGCGCAGGTCGTCCTCGTTCCAGTGTCCTCCCAGCACGACGCGCGCACCCTTCTCGACG
>JBDQOS010000142.1:0-4884 GCA_040261075.1 Flavobacteriales bacterium | reverse complement strand
TGGGCGGGCGATTGACGTTTGGGACGTCGCCGGAGCCAAAGGTGCAGAGGGAACCTTGGAGGACAACCTCCGCTTGCCTCTTGCAGGTTGGACGGCAGGCACCTAGATCTTGACAGCCACAGGCGCAGGCGGCAGCACGCTGTCCCGCGTCGTGTTGGTTGAATGACGCAAAGAGCTGGTCTTCGCTTTCCACGGTCAAGCCGTCCTCGCTCATATGCAAGACGCTCAGTCGCTCGTATTGGCCAGACAACCCGCCCAAAACAGCCATCAGCACGGACCCTTGCCATTCAGGAATTGCCGGGTGGTCGTAGTACTCAATGCCGTTGACGGCGACGCAGGGAGACCATGTTTTCAGGGGCTCGGCAACGTCGTTGGCGTCGCAGAAAGTCTGCTCGCTTGCCGTGTTGCATTCGCCTTCGACGTTGGGCCAGCCGTAGTTGCGACCCGGTTCGATGACGTTGAACTCGTCCCAGTTGCTTTGGCCGTGTTCCGAGCTGTAGATCAGTCCGTTGGGCCCAAGGCACAAGCCCTGGCTGTTGCGGTGTCCTTTGCTGAACACGTAGCTCGTGGGGTCGGGGTTGTCGGCGGGAACCGTTCCGTCTAGGTTGAAGCGAAGCACTTTGCCGTTGTCGCTGTTGTCGTTCTGCGAGCTGGCCCCGCCGTCGCCGGTGTCGCCGGTGGTCATGAGCAAGGTGTGGTCCGGAAGGACGAGCAAGCGGCTTCCGTTGTGGATGCCTCCGGCGTCGACGGTGTGCAACACCTGTTCGTTGACCAAGCTGGTCCCGTTCCAATCAAACACGCTCAGGTTTTCCGCCGCGTTGCTCCACCCTGTGCCGGTGGTGTAGGCCAAAAACACTTTCGGCGTGGTGTTCCACTCCGGGTGCAAGGCCATGCCCAGCAACCCCGGTTCCCCGCTGCCGCCAAACACGTCGAGTTCCAGCACCGTTTCGTAGGCCCCGGTGATGGGGTCGATGTGCAGGACGTCCCCGTGTCGGGTGGTGCACCAGAGCATGTCGTCCGGTCCCCACAACAATTCCCAGGGGATGTTGACCCCAGAGACGAGGTCGTATTCCGTCAGCACGGTTTGTTCGAGGTTCCACGTGGTTTGGCCCCAAGCGGAGGCGCCAAGGCCCAAGGCCAAAAGGAGGGAGGTGAGCTGGGTTTTCATTCGTTCAGGGTTCAGCGTGAGGCGTCAAAAGCGACGGCACCCCAAGCGGGCACTTGCCCGCCTTCGGTCAACAAACCCGCCAGCATGCGCGCAGGTTGCATGGCGCCGTCGGGCAAGGCTGCGGGCGTTGCGTCGCGGTTCAGGTACAGGTCGGTGGATTCACCGAGGTAGGACCGACGGATCCGCAACAAGTCCTTCGAGACCAATTCGAATTCCGTGGTTCCGTAGAGCAGGCTCATGCGGCTCCGGCGCAAGTTCGCCCAAGTGGCCGTCCAATCGCGCGTGGCGTGTTCTTCCACATTCAAATCCGCGAACCGCATCATGCGGCGGTTGTCTGGGTCGTTTCCGCCCACGTCCGCGATCTCGTCGCCGTAGTACACGCAAGGGATTCCAGGCACGCTCATCAGGTACGACATGAGAAGCCGCATCTTGGCGTACCCGTCCGCGCCTCCGTGCTGGATGTCGCGTGTCCAGCCTTGGAACTTCATGTCCTCGTCGGTGTCGAGCGTGCCGTCCGCGAGGGACGTAAACCGAGGTCGGTCTTGGTTGCCGGTGATGTTCCCCATCAAGTGATGTGCGCCGTACGCGGCCAAACTCTCCCGGTTGGTCGCAATCACGTCTTCCCACGAGCCGTCTTCAAAGGCGATGGCACCCACGGCTTTGTCGTAGAGGTTGAAATCAAATTGCGCGTCAAGCATGCCGCTCGACAGGTAGCTTCCAATGAGGTCGGGGCTCCCGTAGGTTTCGCCGATTTGGAACAAGCGCGTGCCCGTTTCGGCGTGCGCGGCTTTGAGTTTGGCGGTCAACTTCCGCCAAAACACCTCGCTGATGTGCTTCGTCGCGTCGTGCCGGAAACCGTCGATTCCACTGTGGTACGCCCACCACGTCGCGCTGTCCGACATGGCTTCCGCGACCTCGGGCCGCTCCAAATCCAGCGTCGGCATGAACGTGTCGAACCACGTCGTCAGCCGGTGGTCGTCCCACCGCTCGGTGTTCAGGCTTCCGTCCGGCAAGTACAGGTCCGTCGTCCAATCGGGATGCACCTCCATCAGGGGGTGATTTTCATGCACGTGGTTGGCGACGTAATCCAGCACGACGTTCATGTCGGCGGCATGGGCTCGGTCGGTGAGTTGCGTGAGGGACTCGCGTGAGCCTAGTCGCCGGTCCACCTCGGTGCAACTCACGGGCCAATACCCGTGGTAGCCACTGAACCGGCTCGTGACGTCGGTACGCGCGCTGTCCTGCCAGTAGCCCCAAGCTCCCTCGGCGTTGGCGGTGATGGGGGAGATCCAGACCGTGTTCATGCCCAAATCGTGGAAATACCCGCTCTCCACCACGTCTACCACACCATCCAAGTCGCCCCCGAAGTGGTTGGCTTGCGGCAAAATGCGGGGGTCGTCGACCGGTTCGTCGTTGTCGGGGTTTCCGTTGACGAAACGGTCGACCATCAAAAAGTACATCGTGGCGCTGTGCCAGTCGGACCGGTTCAGGTCAGCCACGTCGAGCACAGGCCGGTCGCCCTCCATGGGGATCAGCACGTCTTGCGAAATCCCGCCGTCTCGGGCGGCCCAAGCCCGAACGTGATGCCGCCCTTCACCAAATCCCTTCAGTACGGCGGGCAGGGTGACCGCCTGGTCATGAGATCCGTGGTGCACCAAAACGTTGTCGACCGTGATGAGCAGATCGGAAGGCCCGTCGGTCGTGAAGTAGAGTTTTTCGCCGTTGGTGTTGACTTCCAGGCTCGGCGGCTGCGGGGATTTCAACGCAACCACGGAATTTCTGCCGCCCATGCCGTTGGAAATCGAGTTGGGGTTGGCGGGGTCGAGGATCCACTCGCCGTCCACCACCCATTGGTAAGGGTGATTTCCTGGACGAAGGACGGCGTCGTACGCAAACACCCCAGATTTCCCATCCACCGGACGTGCTGGTTGCGGGGTCCATCCCGTGAGGTCACCTACAAATTCAACTGTGCCGGAGGCTCGGAACGAATTGTTGGCATCCCACGTGAACGAATGGGTTTGCTCGCCTTTGGTCAACACCGGCACAACACGAACCGCATCCTCGACCGTCAAGCTCAGCAACCCGATTCCGCTTGGAGGTGCCACAGGCAGGAAAACCTGCCCGTCAATCACTTCCAAGGTGTCCGCTTGCCCGGGAGCTGCGGCGTAAACCACGAGGTCTGCGGATTCGCCAGGTTCGAGGAAGTCTCCCACAGGCACGGCGGTGTTGAGCGCGCCTGCTTGCACCGGCATCAACGTACCCCACGAGGCTTTTTTTGTGGCGGCCTTCGGCTTGGGAGATCGGCATCCGAGAACGGCAAAGGCCGCGACGACAGTCACAGCCTTTGCGAAAAAAATCAACGTCTTCATGAGCTTATTCGCAATCCAAAAGGGGAACAAGGGTTTCGTAGTAGATGCCGTCCCACGGAGTGGTGTCAGGCGAATACGTGAAGCCCGGTTTCAAGGGGTAGCAAATCAGGGACAGGATGCCAAGACCCTCAGGCACGATGCCTTCAAAAAATTCCTCAGGCAACATCACGAGTCGGTAAAAGCCAGGTTTGTCGGACACCGGAGTCATTCGGAGCTCGGGCGTGTTCGTCACGTCGGCGTCTGCCGCCAAGGTGTAATATTGGCCGTCCGTTCCGCGAGCCTTGACTTGCAAGTAAACCTCGTCGTTTTCAAGGTCGGTGAGGTCGACGTCCAGGTTGTTGTTGTACGTCATGCTCACAAAATCATCCGCCCGCCTCGTTTCAGGGAACACGCACATTTTCTCTTCGCAGACCTTGGGCAGGACGCCCACCGTGAAGTCTTCCGTCTTGGCCTCTCCGAAGTCTTCCAGTCCGGGGTAGGGTGCACCGTCTTTCAGCTTCGCCAAACACGAAATGCCTTCTTGGCTGTACAGCCCGCTTGCGTCGGTGTAGAATTGGGAAGGAACGAACGTCAAGGTGTAGGTCAAGCCGCCTTGGTGAACCAATTGCAGGTCGTCGTTGCTGTTGTTCCAAGAGCCATTCGTACCTACGGGGTCGCTGGGCGTCCACGTCCAAATGTAGACGGGCAGGTCGGGGTTCGCTTCGAGGATGGTTTTGAGGCCAAAGGACTCGCTTTGCGAAATGTCAAACGTCAGCGTGACTTCTTCGTGAAGTCCCGTAGGGCTCGGTGTCAAGGTCACCGCTTGCCCTACGGCAACGGATTGAAGCATGGCCAAGGAACCGGCCACAAGACCGAGACGTTTCAGCAGGGTGGTGAAGGTGTTCATGGATGGCATCACTGTCGGTTAAAGCTGAAGGTGTACGCCAGCACCGGATCCCCGTCGCAGGGACGGTCGTACACGATGTCAAGCAAATTGTCGTGTGGACGAACCACTGCACCGAGGTTGTATTGAAGCGTGTCACTCGGGTTCCCGTCGACGTCCGATGTCGCCAAGATCAAATACGTGGGGTGCTCTTCGTCGTCCAGTCCCCAAGTGCCTTGCTCGCCAAAGTAGTTGCGGCCCTTTTCAATGGACACGTTGTACGAGCGGTCTTCGTTCAGCGTGATTTGGAGAGGCGTGACGATGCCGTCGATGTAGAGTTCACTCAAGTCCCGCACCTCCTTCAAGGGGCTTTGCAAGTCCGTTTGGGAGAAGGAGGCCATTTGCCAAACCCCAATCATGCCTTCCACTTTGTTGAATGGTTCTCCAAGTTCGCCTTGCAATTCGGGTTTGCAGCCGGTCCAAAC
>JBDQOS010000141.1:0-12932 GCA_040261075.1 Flavobacteriales bacterium | reverse complement strand
GCAAGGTGCTCCACGCCGTCCTGCCACCGGTGGTTCATGTGGTGCGTGAGAAAGCTCACCAGCATCGCCCGCATCCGGAAGTTGAGGTAGCCCGTCTCGCGGACGCACCGCATGCAAGCGTCGACAAGCGGGATGCCCGTCGTTCCGTCCTTCCAACGCGAGAGCCATTCTTCGTTCAGCACCACCGGCAACCCGTCGTAGGCGCGGTTGACGTTCCTCCATTCGAGGGCGTGTTCGGATTCAAATTTTTGGATGAAGTGGCAATGCCAGCGCAAGCGACTCCCGAACGCATGGTGGTTCCGTCCCTGTCCGGCACTTGCCTCCAACGCTTGGTACACCTGTCGGATGCTCAGCGCCCCCCAGGCCAGGTAGGGCGACAACCGGCTGCAGCTTCGGCGACTGGCTTCGGGCTTGCTGATGTGGCGCTGGTAAGTCGCAATCCGGCCGTCCTTCAAAAAGCTCTTCAGGTAGGCGTGGGCCGCGCGTTCGCCCCCGGGCTGGAAGGGCCCTGAGCCGTCGAAGTCATCGGGATTCGACACATCCGGGGAGGAATCGAGTTTCCAGGCGGCGGGCCACGTGACCTCGAGCCCCGTGCCGTCCGAAGCGCGCCAGGTTTCGAGGTCAGGATTGGCCCAAGGCCGGGCCATGTTCACGTGCCAGGCTTCCACCCAGCCCGCCCGTGACGTTCGTCGGCGCTGGACACCGGGCTGCGGAACTTCGTGCCAGGGAACCCCGTGAGTTTGGCACCAACGAGCCACTTCTTTGTCGCGATCGAAGGTCCACAAGACGCCCGTCTCTTCGTGGGAGTGCAACGAAGCCACGCCGTGGTTTTCCCTCACCCACTCCAGAACCTCCACGGCCCCAGCCTGAACGCGTTCCAACCGCATTCCCCACTCCTCTTGCTCCAAGGTGAAATTGAGGTCGTTGCCGCACGCCCACTGGAACGCAACATGCCGAGAGGAGGTGGTGGGATGCTCAAGCATCCCCGGCTCGTACACCTGAAGCAGCAACACGCGCGCTCCATGATCCGCGGCGAGACCCATCGCATGCTTCAACGGTTCGTGATCCCGCGTGCGCAGGTCCCGTTTGAACCAAACCACATGCACCCCTGACGCCATCACATGTCGTGCCAGCCGGCCATCACGTCGGTCAACAGCTCCACCTCCTTGCCCACTTTCGCATAAGACAGGCGTCCCAAATGCGTGGTGTCGTGATAGCCGTCCAAGCCACTGATGGTCGTCGTTCCAGCCAATCCCAAATCGACGTAGCCGTCCTCAGCCACAGTGCGCTCATCCACTTCAACCCATTGCACGTCGAGCACCATGAAGTGGCATCGGTTGGGCAACACCATGTCTTCCGTCAAGGTCAGTCCCATGCGCACGCGCGCCTCAGACACGGCCGGGGCTATCCACTCCCCCTCCAAGCTGCAAGGAGTCAACCCCACTGCCTCAAACTCCGACACCCCCGCCGGGTAACGAGCGCTGCACTGATGAGCTTGAGCAACCCAATTCACCCCAATGTGGCTGAAGGTGCATTGCCCCGTTGCCAAAAGGTTTTTGTACGTGTGAGCGTCGTCGCCGGGCGGACGAAGAACCATGCCCATTTGGGCGGGACTTGATCCAAGGTGAACCACCGAGCTCACCACACTCAAATTGTGCACACCATTCAGGTCTGCCGACCCCACAAGGGTGGCGCTCTTGAATCCACTCAAACTGTTGACCGTCCGTGCACGCTTTCGAGAAGGCCACCCTTCAAGGTCTTGCCTCGTCCACCGAACCATGTCCGCCGAAACCTTCATCGCACGACGCCCATCCCCGCGTCTACGTGCAAGACCTGTCCCGTGATGCCCGCGGCATGCTCCGAGACCAAATACGCCGCAGCCGACGCCACTTCGTCCGCCTCGAGCACTTTTTTCAGCGGATGGCGTTCCGCCGCGGCCTCTCGCTTGGCGTCGTTGCCCAGCAACGTCGCCGCCAAGCTCGTGTCCGTCAAACTCGGCGCCACGGCATTCACCCGCACTTCCGGAGCCCACTCCGCGGCCAACGTCCGCACAAGCCCTTCCACCGCGCCCTTGGACGCAGCGATGCTGGCGTGGTAGGCCATGCCGGTCTGGACCGCGACGGTGCTGAAGAGCACCACGCCCGGCTTCGCGCCATTCGACGCGCCAGCCTGCAGCAGTTTGTGATTGGCTTGGAGTGTTTGGACGGCCCCGATCACGTTCACCTGAAAATCTTCCAAGAATTGCTCCTGCTTCAGCCCACGCAACGGCTTGAGCTTGATGGTGCCTGGGCAATACACCAGGCCATCAAGCCTGTCCGTAAACCCCGAAACGTCGCACGGGTGAGCCACCGCATCAAAAACCAGGCTCTGGTAGTTGGGGTGCTCCCCTCCTTCGCGTTGAACGCCCGTCCGCGACACGCCAATGACGCGTACCCCCTGGTTCAACAACTGCTCACGGAGCGCGGCGCCAATGCCGCGGCTGTCTCCCACAATCGCCACCGTCCTCATGACTGACCGGATTGAAGGGCCACCAACTTCGCTTCCACCTCAGCGGCCTGAGCCACCAACGCATCTGACTTCGCACGGTCGACTGTGCTCATCTTGTGGGCTCGGGCCAACAGGTCCGCGTGCTCCTTCCGGAGCTTTTCCACCGGGTCTTTCTTGAAGAGTCCAAACATGCCCACACAACACCCCAACCGGGCACTGTGTTCGGCCCACCGCAGCTCGCCTTACGCCAGGTCCGCGAGCTTCTCTTCGAGCACGGCAATCTTGGCCAACGCGTCGGCCTCCTTCTTGCGCTCGTTTTCGACCACTTGCTCTGGAGCGCCGCTCACAAACTTCTCGTTGGAGAGTTTGCCACGTACGCTGCGCAAAAAGCCTTGTTGGTACTCGAGGTCCTTTTGGACTTTGGCGCGCTCGGCATCAATGTCGAACCCTTCGCCAAACGGCACCGAGAACCGGTGCGTGCCTTGCACAAACCCAAACGCTCCCTTCACCTTTTCCGTCACGTGCTCAATGCCGCTGAGGTTGGTGAGGTGGGCAATCCACGGCTCGAGGTGGGCAGGGTAGGCGTCGCCCGGCTGCACCTTCAATTCCAGCTTCTCTTTGTTGGGGATGCCGTTGTCGTTGCGGATGTTTCGGATGGCGGTGACCACTTCTTTGGCCATTTCAATGTCGGCCAAAATGCCCTTGTCGTACTCCGAGCGCTCCGGCCAAGCCGCCACGCACAAGTCGTCCTCGTGCCCGGCGCGCGCGCTCGTCCAATGCCATACTTCCTCGGTGAGGAAAGGCATGAACGGATGCAACAACTTGAGCATGCGCTCGAACAATTCGAGCGTCGCGCGCTTCGTCGCTCCGTCGATGGGTTCGCCGAACGGCGGCTTGATCGACTCGAGGTACCAACTGCAGTACTCTTCCCACACCAATCGGTACGTGGTCATCAGCGCCTCGCTCAATCGGAAGCTGGCAAACGCCGCGTCCAACTCCTCCATGGCTTGCTGGCTTCGCGCTTCCATCCACGCCACGGCCGTGGCCGCCGCCTCCGGTTGGGCCTTCGTTTCGTCGACCTCCCACCCCTGAACAAGGCGGAACGCGTTCCAAATCTTGTTGGCGAAGTTCCGGCCTTGCTCGCAGAGCTTGTCGTCGAACGGCAAGTCGTTGCCCGCAGGCGACGTCAGCAGCATCCCGACGCGAACCCCGTCCGCCCCGTACTGCTTCATCAACTCGATGGGATCGGGGCTGTTGCCCAGGCTCTTGGACATCTTGCGGCCTTTCTTGTCCCGCACAATGCCCGTGTAGTACACGTTCTTGAACGGCGCTTCGCCGCGGTAGTGGTAGCCGCTGATGATCATGCGGGCCACCCAAAAGAACATGATTTCCGGTGCCGTCACCAGGTCGTTCGTGGGGTAGTAGTAGGCCACTTCGTCCTCCTTGTGAAGGCCGTCAAACACCTGAATCGGCCAAATCCACGAGCTGAACCACGTGTCCATGACGTCCTCGTCTTGGCGCAGGTCGTCCATCGTCAATCCGGCATTTCCGGTCTTGGCGCGCGCTTGCTCCAACGCTTCCGCCTCGGTCCGCGCCACCACGTAATCCTCGTCGCCTTCCCCAAAGAACCACGCCGGAATCTGATGTCCCCACCAAAGTTGGCGGCTGATGCACCAGTCCTTGACGTTTTCCATCCAGTGGCGGTAGCTGTTCTTGAATTTGGGCGGGTGGAACTGTACGGTGTCGGTCATCACCGCCTCCAACGCCGGCTTCGACAACTCTTCCATCGCCAAGAACCACTGCAGGGACAAGCGCGGCTCGATCACCGCGTTGGTGCGTTCGCTGCGCCCCACCTTGTTGGTGTAGTCCTCCACCTTGACAAGGTTGCCCAAACGATCGAGCTCCTCAGGGAACTTCTTCCGGCACTCAAACCGATCCATCCCTTCGTACGCTCCCGCCTCGGCGGACATCGTCCCGTCGGCGTTGATGGTGTCGATGGTTTCAAGGCCGTGCTTTTGGCCAAGTTCATAGTCGTTGATGTCGTGGGCTGGGGTCACCTTCAAGCATCCTGTCCCAAACTCCAAGTCGATGTAATCGTCCGCAATGATGGGCACCTCGCGGTTCACCACAGGCACGATGGCCTTCTTGCCAACCAAGTCCTTGTACCGCTCGTCGTCAGGGTGCACGCAGATGGCCGTGTCCCCCATGATGGTCTCGGGACGCGTCGTCGCCACCGTGATCCAACGGTCCTCTTCTCCCACAATCGCGTAACGCACGTAGTAAAGCTTGCCGTGCTCTTCCGTGTGAATGACTTCTTCGTCGCTGAGCGCTGTCAAGGCCACGGGATCCCAGTTGACCATGCGCACGCCACGGTAAATCAAACCCTTCTCGTGGAACTCCACGAACGTGTCGATGACGCCTTTGTAGTAGCCCTCGTCCATGGTGAAGCGCGTGCGGTTCCAATCGCAGCTCGCCCCAAGCTTTTTGAGTTGTTCGAGAATGATCCCACCGTGCTCGTGGGTCCACTCCCACGCGTGTTCGAGGAATTCGTCCCGCGACAAATCCGACTTCTTAATGCCCTTGTCGCGAAGGCGCCGGACCACCTTCGCTTCGGTCGCAATGGAGGCGTGGTCGGTGCCTGGAACCCAACACGCGTTCTTGCCCTGCATCCGTGCGCGACGCACCAAGACGTCCTGGATGGTGTTGTTGAGCATGTGCCCCATGTGCAGCACGCCCGTCACGTTGGGCGGCGGGATGACGACGGTGTACGGCTCTCGATCGTCAGGAACCGAATGAAAATGTCCGGCCTCCAACCAATGGGCGTACCATTTGTCTTCGGTCAAGGAGGGGTCGTACTGCGCTGGAATGTTCATGGTGGCGTCGTCCAAATTGGCGTTGGAGCACAAAAATACCCGCATTCAAACAACAAAGCCACCCCGAGGGATGGCTTTGCAAGAATTCGTTTCAGGCTTCGCTTACTGCTTGCCCGTGGTGGGCGCACCTGCGGCAGTCTGCTTCACAGGAACTCCTCCGCTGTTGCCGAGGTCAGAAGCTTCCACCTTGCCCTTGATGCGGATCACCTTCGTCGGCTCGTTGGCCGCGTTCGAAGTGATGGTCACCGACTTGTTGATCGGGCCAATGCGCTTGGTGTCGTACTTCACGGTGATGGCTGAAGTTGCGCCGGGAGCGATGGGAGCCTTCTCGCACTGAGGAACCGTGCATCCGCAGGATCCCTTGCAACGAGAGATGATCAACGGCTCCGTGCCGCTGTTCGTGACGGTGAATTCGCACGCGCCGTTGGCACCTTGTTGAATTGTGCCGTAATCGTGAACGTCCTTGTCCAAGGTGATGGACGGACCTGTGACCACTTCTTGAGCCACGCTCAAGGAAACGATGCCCAGCATCAAGGCACATGCTGCAAAAAACTGCTTCATAACGATTGTTTTGTTCTGTTGTTTGGAGGATGAAGATAACAAAGAATGAATTCCTGACGAGCAACCAAGGTCACTTCGCTCGGTTTCGTTCACATCTCTTCAAACCTCGTGCCAAGATGTTGCTCGGCCAGCAAGAGGAACAAAAAAGGGCCACCCGAGGGCGGCCCTTTGAAAAGTCAGTCCGTTGCTGTGCACCAGATCACTGGCACGTCAAGCCGAAGAAGCTCAAGAACTGGAGCAAGTCGGCCGTGGCCACTGCACCGTCGCCGTCGAGATCACCGGCACAGTCGTTGGTTCCCGTTCCGTCAAAGACGCAAGAACCGTCGTCTGTGTTGGCCATGGCGTTGTAGTTCGACGCTGCGTCGTAGAGGCAACCCAAAACCACCAAGTTCGCGCAAGTGCCATCTTCGATGGAAGCATATGGATCGAATTCAACGTACTGTGGGTCCGTACAACCTGAGCAAGAGCTGTTGTCGCCACCGCACACACCGCAATCGTCGTTGGTGGTGCAAGAACCGTCGTCCACGGTCGCGTTGGCATCGTAGTTGCAAGCCGTTGCATCTGTGCAACCGCTGTACTGGCAAGCCAAGCTGAGGTCACACGCGTCGGTGAAGTTGTCTGCGTTCGGATCCGCACATCCCACGGGGAAGTTGGCGAGAGGCGCCGCCCACAAATATTGTCCGTCTGCATTCACAGGAATCGGGGACTGCCAGAACTGGCCGTTCCCCACCATGGGAATGATGTTGCCCAAAGCCGAAACCGTGATGTTGTCACCGCAAATGCCGAAAGACACTGTGCTGGCAAGAGCTGCCAAATCACCAAGCAATCCTGTGGGGTCCGAGATGCCCGCCATGGTCATTGGCGCTGAGCCGTCTCCAACGATGACGCCGTTGATGCTCACGTTGGGGTTCACACCACCTTCCGCTTCGCAAGGACCAGCAAACGCTTCAAAGGCTGTGCCCGTCAACGTCAATCCAACCAACCACACGTCGGACACGCCCGTTGGAACGGTCGTCGTCTCGAGGTAGTCGCAAGAACCGTCGTCGGTTTGAGCCGTGTTGTCGTAGTTGCAAGCCATAGGGTCCGTGCAACCTGGGGCAATTGCCACCCCGTTGCAATTGTATCCTGGATCCGCGTAAGTGCAAGAACCGTCGTCGGAAGTCGCCAACGCGTTGAAATTGCACGCCGTGTCGTCCGTGCAACCGGGTCCGGCAGAAGCCAAACCGAGAAGAGACGCCAATCGAGGAGCCGCGTAGGCGACAATCGTGTCGCAATATGCGCGCCCCTCAAGCGGTCCCATGTTGGAGTTGAGGCTCAGCTGAGTCGCTGCAATGCTCGTGCCGTTGGCTGCGTCGACAAGTTGCGTGTATTCCACGTCCCACCATTGCCAAGGAGCTCCGTCGTAGGGCTGCGTGGGCTGGCCGTTGACGTAGTCGTTGCGCACGGGGTAAAGACCGTCCCACCCCATGTTGCCGTTGGCCAAAGCCTGGGCAGTAACCGCGTCGGTCAAACCGAGGCCTTGGAAGCCTGCGTTGTTGTTGGGGTCGTTCTGGGCGTTGATTTCCGCATGGATGTCGTACGCTCCACTTACTTCCACCACGTTTTCGTTCGTGGTGGGAACCACGAGCACACCGGTGGTGTATGGCGCAAACTGATCCACGGGAGATTGGAAGCTGATCATGGCAGGGTCTCCTTCGTCGAGCCAGTTGAGGTCACCCAACGCACCGCCGAGGTTCACTTGGAACGAAACGTCGCTGCTGTATCCAACGTGGTTGGCAACGCAAAGCTGAACGGGATCGGGCCCGAAGATGCCCGCAGGCGCGTACCCGTCCGACGTGGCTTCCGGATCGCCGTTCACAGCTTCAATCACCATGGGGATGAACGAACCGTCTCCTGGATCGTACCAAAACTTGGCGATGGGAGCACCCGTGTCGTCAAGGATGATGTCGTTGTAGTCGCTGATGGTCGAGGCCGCGTAGCTCACGTAGCCGCCGGTTCCCTCACCGAGGTAACCAATTTTCGTGGGATCGATGCCGTAAGGGTCGCCCATGGTGTCTTCCGACATGCGGAAGTAGCGGACGGCCGTACGCGCATCCTGGACGCCGCGGTAAGCAGCGTTGATCAATTGGTACGTGCGCTCGGACTGGGTTGCCGCAAGCGGGTTCCAACCCAAGCGGTAGTCAATGGAAGCCACGACGTACCCCATTTTGGCGTAGCGAGTGCAGAGTTCCACGGCGACAGAGTCGCTCTTGGTTCCAACCGCGCTGCCGTTCAAGTACTGGGGAAGAAAGTTGCCCGTGTGGATGTAAATCATCAACGGACGATCCACTTCCGTGTCGCCCGCAGGCTCGTAAATGTCGCAAAGCAAAGGCTGAGCCGAAGGTGGGGCTCCCTGCAACAAGGGAAGAACAGTCACATTGGATCCGTACACCACGTCGGTGGTGACGTTCACATCCGTGAAGACCTCGTTGAGGTAGCGCACTTGAGCGTCCATTTGGCTGAAAGCCAAGAGACTCAAGGCAAGGGTGAGAAACTTTTTCATGAGGGTTAATGGTTTGCGCGAAAGATAGGACAAAGCTCTGTGTTTGGTGTACTAATCACACATTTTTATAGACAAAGCCTTGGCAATTGTCGACAAACAACCAGCGAATCTCAGCAGATCGGAGGACGACGCAATCAGAAAATCAGTTCACATCCAACGCCACACTGAAGTAGGCCAAACGCCCCACCGTCGGGCCGCCGTAGGTCTCAATGTGCTCGTTTTTAAGCAGGTTACTTGCTCCTGCCTTGAACGTGAAGTCCGTGCCGTCGGGTTTGACGTTGACCTGGGCGTCTAGCAAATCAAAACCAGGAACGAACCCTGTGAATTGAGGGGATCCCTCAAACACGAACCCTTGCACCCAGCGGTAATTGCAGCTGAAGCCCCACACGTCCTTGAATCGGTCTTCCAGCCCGCGCGCCGTGACCCCCACGTTGAACTTGTGCTCCGGGGTGTTGAACGCAGGAATGATGGGGTCGTCTTCGTTGGTCTTGACCAGCTTGTTCCAGCTGTAGTTGCCGTTGAACGTCACGTGGTCGTCTGCGAAGAAATTGAACCCGAGGGAGGCGCCTTGGGTTTGGACTTTGTTCAAACTGTTCGCCGCATAACGATAAACATCCACACCGGTAATGAAGTCGGGGAACGAGGGGTTCTGGAACAGCACGTCCAAGCCCAAGTTGTACCCAATGAAATTGGTGTACCAGCTGAAATAGTAGTTGGCGTCCAAATAGAGCTTTTCCCCAAGTGTGGTTCGGTATCCCGCCTCCACCGTACGCACCTGCTCCGGCTGCAACGGCGCAATGTCGAAGTACACCAAGGTGTCCAGGTTGAAGCCAATGTTGGAACCCGACGAGCTGTTTCGGTAGTCAATGAAACTCTGAACCGTGACCAAGTCTTGCGCTCCGTTGAGGTTGCCTACGAGCGTGGCAGGCCCCACGTCCAGGAACAAGTATTGGTCCGCCAGCGTGGGATTTCGAAGGGCCGAGCTGAAGCTGAGACGAAGGAAATCGGTGGGCGTTGGAGTCCAAACGAGCGACGCCGCAGGCGACACCACGAGCCGGAAGTTCTGGTTTTTGTCCGCGCGCACCGTGGCCGTTGCAATCATCTTGTCCTCGAGGAAATGGCGCTTGATCCCCGTGTACAAGCCAATCTCTTGGTTGGTGATGACTCGGCCGTTGGTGTCGCTGAAAATGGTGCCGTCCGAATCCGGGGTGTACCGGCGGCCATTGGCACCGAAGCGAATCTCGTCGGCCCACCAAGGCTTAAAGATTTTTTCTCCATGGACGTGCACAAGGGAACTCTCGTCAAAAAACCGCGTTCCTCCCTCCCCTTCGTTGTTTTTCTTCGAAACCAAACTGGTGAAGAGGCTTTCGAATTCCGGTGTGCCGGGCGCCGCGAATCCGAGGGGATCGGACGCCACATCTGCCAAACCGGCGTACCCGTTGTTGGTCCAGTTTTCAACTTGGTTGTGCCAAGCTTGCAAGTTTCCTGCGTTGTCTTCGTACCACTGCTCTTCCGAGCCTTCGGGGAACCCCGCCACCGGCACCGCGTACAAAAAAGTGCCGTCGGAAGTAAAAACGCTGTCGTAGTAGAGGACTTGCAGCTGTGGGTACGTGGAATTCACCTGAGGTGCAATGCTGTCAATCCAGTACGCGTAGTAGACTTTGGCCCAGCTGTAGTCGCTGCGCAGGCTGTCTTGCATCTTCAGGGCTGTGGCGTACGGATCGTAGCTGTTTCCGGCGTCCTCACTCGTGCGGTAGGCTCGAATGAACCAATCTCCTTTTTTGCGGAGTTCCAGTTTGTGCTGGTAAAATTCAATGTCCCGAAGACTGAAGCGGTTGTCTCCTTGGTACACCGTGGTGCCTCGGCCCATGTTGAATCCGTAAATCAGTTCGGGGCTTTCGTAGGTTTTGTCCGGCTGCAGGCGCCAATGCCCACTCAAACTGACTTTGAGGTTGTCGGTGTTGTAGTCGACCAGGTCGATCTCTCTGTAGCCTGTGCGATACAAGGTGCCCAAACCACGTGCATTCACGCCGTTGTCTCCCCCGAAGTCAAGCGCAGAACTGTATTCGTCTCCGTAGATGTTTACGGCGTCAAATCTCCCGGGGTTGGAGGCATCGACAAACGAGTTGTCGACCGGATTGTAGTTGGTGGCTTCCCAATCGTAGGCCGAGAAGGCAAAGGCATTGACCTTGTACGCGAAGTAGGCGTCACCGTTTTCGTTTTCAAGGACATCCGCCCAACGGAAGCCCAATTCACTCAGGTCTCGTTCGCCAATTCGGCGAGATGCGCTGAACCCGGTGAAGACGAAGGGGTCCTTCGTTTCCATGTTGATGACGCCGTTGAAGGCCCCGGGGCCGTAGTAGGCCGAGCTGGCACCCGCCACGATTTCCACCGACTTCACGTCGAGGTCGGGCGCGCCAAGAAAGTTTCCTAGCGAGAAGTTCAGTCCAGGGCTTTGGTTGTCGACCCCGTCGATCAATTGAAGGGAGCGCACCGGCGAGGTGCTGTTGAATCCCCGCGTGTTGACGATTTTGAAGCCGAGGGAAGCCGAGGTGAGGTCGACGCCTTTCAGGTTGCCAAGTCCTTCGTAGAAGCTCCCGGTTGGCGCCTCCTTGATGGCAAGGGCGTCCATCGTCTCCACCGTCAAGGGCGCCTGCTTCTGCTTGTCGCTGATCCGTTCGCCCACCACTTCGGCCTCTTCGATCAGGATTTGGTCTGGCATCAGCTTGACCTCAATTCGCTGGTTGGCCTTGGTCACCTGCACTTGCTTCAAGCTGTAACCGATGAAGCTCACGTTCAGGGTGACCGGCAGTTTCGCCACGTTGATGCTGAAGCGGCCGTCGAAGTCCGTCATGACTCCCTGGGTGGTGCCGTCAACCATGACGCTTGCAGAAAACATCGGTTCGCCCGTGTCTCCGTCTTTCACAAAACCCACCAACGAGGTTTGGGCCCAAGAGAATGCCGTGAACCCCAAGAAGAGAACAAGCACGATTCCTTTCAGAAGAGCGGCAATCGTGGACTTGGAAGCGTCAGAAGAAGGGACAACCTTGTGCATGTAGCAGAGATTTGGAATCGCAAGATGCGGAATCTCTGTGCTTGTTCGCCGCGGGCGGCCAACAACATTGTCCACGGGACACCAACAGAGGTCATGAGGATCAGCCCTGCTGTGTGGAAATCTCCCACGTTTCTGCAGGTTCCAAGGCCACGTCGACACGGTCACCCGGGCGAAGTTTTCGGCGCCGACGGCTTTCATCTTCCCCGTTGACGCGAATCAACCCGTCGTCCACGAGGGCCTTGGCTTCTCCTCCAGTCGCCGCGATTCCCGTGGCTTTCAGGAATTGCAACAGGTCGATGTACTCGGTGTGGATGGGAAAGTTCGACATGCGGAGCTGGGTCAGCGCAACGACGGAAACGAGGCGGGGTCCACTTCGCGCATGACGTTGTAAGCCGCTTCGACGATGTCTTCCACGCTCGGCTTCGAGAAATAATCACCGTCGGTGCCGTAAGCCGGCAAGTGAGGCTGCGATGCGAGGGTTTGGGCTTGGCCGTCGAGGTGACGCCACGCTCCTTGGCGGTTCAAGACGTCGTCCAACAAGTACGCAGACGCGCCACCCGACACGTCTTCGTCGACGACAAGAAGCCGGTTGGTTTTCTCCACCGACTTGGCAACGGCGCCGTCGAGGTCAAAGGGGAGCAGCGTTTGGGCGTCGACCAACTCGACCTCCACCCCGAGCTCCGAGAGTCGCTCGCACGCCTCGAGCGCGAGGTGCAACGTCGATCCGTACGTGAGCAACGTGAGGTCGTCGCCTTCGCGAAGCGTTTCCGTCACGCCGAGGGGAACCTTGAATTCGCCCACGTTGGTGGGCATGGGTTCCTTTTTGCGGTAGCCGTTCAGGCACTCGACGACGAGCGCGGGCTCTTCCGCGGCCAGGAGCGTGTTGTACATCCCTGCAGCTTGCGTCATGTTGCGTGGGACGCACACGTGCATGCCTCGGACGGAATGCACGATGGCGCCCATGGGGGAACCGCTGTGCCAAATGCCTTCGAGGCGGTGGCCACGGGTGCGGACGATGAGGGGCGCTTTTTGGCCTCCTGCGGTGCGGTACCGAACTGTCGCAAGGTCGTCGCGCATCAGTTGCAACGCGTAGTACAGGTAATCGAGGTACTGGATTTCCGCGATGGGGCGCAAGCCGCGCATCGCCATGCCAATGCCCTGACCGAGAATGGTGCATTCGCGGATGCCCGTGTCGCTCACCCGGACTTCACCAAACTTCTCCTGCATGCCCTCCATCACCTGGTTCACCCCTCCGATGCCTCCGGTGTCTTCCCCAAACGTCAAGACGCGGGGGTCGCGGCGGAACATCTCCTCGAAGTTGCGTTGCAGGATCAGGCGGCCGTCGAGTTGCTCAGGGTTGGCGTCGTAGGTGGCGGGGACCGCCGCGACGCGCAGCGCGCTGTCGGCCTGTTCG